>JAXHVG010000099.1:0-3880 GCA_034189245.1 Caldifarciminota bacterium | reverse complement strand
CGTTATTCAACAGATACAGATCTTGTGCAGAACAGTGAGATGGAGAGCAATAAAACAGCATTGATGATTCAGGAACAATTCGGATATTATCCTGCCCCTATAGTTCTTATGACAGATAATGCTGCTAGTGAATCAAATCGTATACTGGATTATCTGTCTGATAATGAGGATATCAGTCATGTTATAACATCAATGGACACGCTTTACACAGCATATATGCTGGGCAATATGAAATCGCTTAAGCCAGGCATTTACGCAAATATGTTCAAAACAGTAACGAACAGCGAGTTAATGGTACCGGGTAATTTGAATAATTACTTTATCAATGATTCATTGAGGCTCTTTATTATTTTCCCTTCAGAATCCTTCTGGAACAGCAAAAGGGTTGAGCAGTTCATTCATACAATGGATGAAATGACTGCTGAAAGGGGCACTTACTCGGGAGTTCCTCTTATCATGCATCAGGTGGGGAAGTCCCTGACACGTAATATATTTTATCTGTTTCTCCTTACATTTGCATCAATGATTATTATTGTAAGTCTGTCATACAGGAGTAAACGTCTTATATTGATTGTACTTGTCTATATGGTTCTCACTTACAGCATTACATTCGGCATGTTCAGTATATTCGGCTTCAATCTCAATTTCATGAACATGCTTGCCCTGCCGCTAATAGCATGTATTGCAATAGATGACTGCATACACTTCATTCATTATCTTAAAAAATACGGATATAACACAGAATCAGTGCTGAGAAATATTATGATGCCCATCACATTGACCTCACTCACAACAATTATTGGATTCGGCTCATTGATGTTTTACCTATCCAGGGGGGTGAGGGAACTCGGTGTGCTTTTTGTTACAGGTTTCTTGGTTGCCTATATCCTCATAGTATTCTTCATACCTGCTGCTGTCAGCAGTATATATTCAGAATAGTTGTCAGTCATCTCCCATTATCAGATTGAGTTTCATATCAATCTCCTTTCTCGCTAAAAATGACTGGGCAAAATACAGAGGGGCGAACTCCCAGTCCTGAATATTGGCTTTGTAATTGCTTGTTCTCCGGATAATGGACATCATGGAAAAGAATTTCTTTCTGTATTTTACACAGAGATGCCGGATATTCTCTGCTGTATTCTTCGGAGGGTAGAATGCAATATCACCATAATGATAATCGGGGCTCAGCCACCATTTGTCATATATCAATCTATTCTGCCTGTTCAGCTCATTGTATATCTTTGTTCCCGGGAATGGTACAAGATGATTGAATGCAGCAAAGAGAAATTTATTCCGCATTGCAAAATTATATGTTCTCCTGAAAGTTTCTTCATTATCTTCTCCGTATCCAAAAACAAATGTCGCATATATCCCTATACCTGCATTATGTATGTTCCGAATTAACCTGTCCGTATTACCCAGATCAGTATTCCACTCCTTGTCCATTTTGGCCAGTGTTTCCCTGTTCAGTGATTCAAACCCAATGAGTATAAGGGAGCAGCCGGATTGTTTCATCAATGAGAGTAATTCAGGATCATTCGCCATATGGAGACTGCCCTGACCTGCCCACCGAATATTGAGCGGTATCATTCTGCGCATCAATGCTTTTGCCCTTTGCTTATCCGCAATCAGATTGTCATCGACAATAAACAATTTGTTATTGCTGCATGTCTTGATATCCTCAATAACCAAATCAATGGGTCTTACCCTGTACTGTCTTTTATTGAATGCTGATACAGAGCAGAAACCGCAGTTATAGGGACATCCCCGCGAACTCTCTACAAGGGAAAGAGGCATATATCTCTTATTCTCAAATATGCTTCTGTCAGGCATTATACTGTCTATGGAACATCTTTTCTGCCTGTATTTATTCTTAAGCCTATCCTTTTTCAGATCATTAAGAACATCACTGATTACAGGTTCAGCCTCACCTTCTATTACAGCATCACAATGCTGCTTCACTTCCTCGGGGAAAAGTGTTGGGTGATATCCGCCGCATATTACCGGGATGTTCCTTTTGCGGAAACGTGCTGCAATGCTGTAAGCCCGGCTGGCAGTGTATGTTTCAATGCTTATCATCACTGCATCACAATCAGTATCATAGTCAATGTTCTCTATCCGATCATCATAGAATACTGTCTCAACATCATCAGGGAGCAGTGATTTGATTTGGGCTATTGTCAATGGCTCCATTTGCCATGTGTGTATATAATCTGTTTCTGTTTTCCTTCCCACACTGGGGTATATCAAAACTATTTTCATTGTTCCTCCTCAAAAAACTTCCAGAGATGCATGTCCTGTGAAATAATGACGGGTTTTATGTCTCCCAGCCGTTTATTCTTCTTTCTCATATATTCAATATACAAATTGTTATAATCTTTATTATCCGCAATAATACGCAGGGGAGCTATCTGACCTATTGCTCGTGCATGTCTGTAATGATAATTGCAGCATAATGCTCTGTCAATTGTTTTCTCGAACCGGTTTGTATCTTTATTCATTCCATTACAATAAATCCTGTAATGAAAATCTTTCTTGAAGCAAGGGACAAAGGAGGCGTATCGCACATCTTCATTATTAAGAATATGACTTCTGATTATACGGGCAATGAATCTCTCGGAAAGCTTTTCACCGAAGAAATCCAGTGTAAGACCTGTTCTGCCTGTGAAAATCAACATAGGCAGCTTATTGAAGAAACCGGTTATTTTTACCGTATCTCCGAGATTGTACCTGTAGAGGCCTCCTGATGTTGTTACTATAACAGTATATTCATGTCCCTGTTTCAGCTGATCAGCAGTATATATCTCACCTGTCTTTAATGATCGGAATTCAAAGAAATGCGATAATACGGAGAGCACACCACCCCTGTATCCTGTCAGAGGAAATGAAATGAATGCTTCCGTTGAGATTAAGCCCTTAGGTTGTATCTCAATATCAGGGAAAAATTCTTTCAGTGTTTTGACTGAAAGTGATGCATAGGCATCAGCCCAGCATGATATGAGTTTAAGCCGGGGCCAGACAGCTTGAAAATCAATACTGTCAGCATTGAGCAGTATTCTCAATTCCCTGATTCTTTTCTTGCTGCACTTGATATTATTATATTGATTGCTCAGTTTATGAAGTAATGCTTTTTTGTTGTATTTGATGAAGTTCAGCAGTATTGTAAAGAACTGGGGATTCCATACGGATATCAATGACAATTTGCTGCTGCTTAGGAGATGCAGACATGTAACAATTTTCCATTCTTTTATATCACTTATTGCTGATACTGATGAAGGGACTGCCATTGTTCTTTCAATTACTCTTCCGAGAAGACCGAGATACTGGCTGTCAGATTGAAAACCTACGGGTCTGGAACAATTATCACTGTAATCAGTAACAGGAGAAAGTGACCAGTATGCTGTCCCGCCCAGCAATGCCTTGTGATTCTTATAGAGATCATAGAGCCAGGGATATATGCCGTTCTTGAATTCAGACTGCAGTTTATTAGTATAGGGTATCAGTTTTGTCCCGGATACTGTCCCGGATGTAGGTTCCATAAGATTCACATTGTCCGATGTCAGTATATTATCCCTGTTTCTGCATACAGCATCAATATAATTCCTATAATAACTGTAATCTGTGACAGGCACATTATCCTTGAAATCCTTATAGGAAGAAATTCCTGAAAAATCATGTTTTATACCGAACACTGTATTGATGTTTTCTGCAATAATATTCCTCAGGATATGTTTTTGTGTTGTCACAGGCGATTGTGAAGCGCTGAGAAAATTCCTGTACCAAAATGCCAGATACGGCATCATCAGATGATTAATCACTGCCCACCATACCGGCTAAAGTCTTGCGGGGTATGTTTTTGAAATTCTCCACATTTACGGGG
>JAXHVG010000098.1:0-3267 GCA_034189245.1 Caldifarciminota bacterium | reverse complement strand
CTTTATCTCATTAAAGCTCTTTATTGACATGTTTTATCCCCCTTTACTTCAACAGGCCACTGCATGGCTGATTCCTCTCCATCTATAATCCTCAGGACATTCTCTGCAAGTGAGAGGTTTTCATTGCTTCCGGGATATACATGAATATCAGATATTCTCCCCACCCTCTTGTCAATGTCCCTTACAATCTTCTCTGATAATGCAAGGCCGCCTGTGAGAATAATGCCGTCCATTGTAAATTCCAGTACTGAAGCCATTGCTGCAATTGCCTTGCCTATCTGATATATCATTGCATTGTATATCAGTTCTGCATAATCGTCATTATTATCCATTCTCTTCAATACTTCCCTTACATCCTTGGTGCCGAGATATGCATAGAGTCCTGCTTCACCGTAGAGTTTCTTCATTATCTCCTTTTTTGTGTACTTGCCTGAGAAGCATGCATTGACCAGAGGTATGGGCGGAACACCGCCTGCTCTTTCAGGTGTAAATGCTGCTGTTTCCATTCTATTGTCATTGTCAACAATACTGCCCTCACAGAATGCAGCAATGGAAAAGCCGCCCCCCATATGGGCAATCACGCATCTTGTTTCATCAAATGGCTTGCCTATATCTGAAGAGAATTTCCTTATTGTCGCCCTTATATTGAGTGCATGGACAAAACTGAAGCGAGGGAAATCCGGTGAACCGGAAATGCGGGCAATAGGCGGGAATTCATCCACACCCACAGGGTCCACTATATATGATTTTACACCATAGATATTTGCAGTTCTAAATGCAAGCGGGGCTCCGAGATTGGATGCATGTTCATATACAGGTGTATATAGTGAAAACTGCTCCAGTTCCTCATTGATTTCAATCACACCGCTCGGCACAGGAGTCAGCATGCCGCCCCTTCCGGCACATGCAGCTACTCTGTCATTGCCTGTCATATGTTTTTCAATGAATTCCCGGACTATGCCTTCCCTGTAGTCAACCTGTGATGCTATACTGTCAAATTCATTGATAATACTGTCAGGATGCTCAATATTCTCATAGGCAATCTCCTCCAGTGCACCCTTCTTAATCCTGTAAAGCGCGCATTTTGTCGTGGTTGCACCCGGATTGACTGTAAATATGATTTTAGAAGCCATCTGTTCTCCAAATTACTGTTTAAGAATTAATATTGCAATTATATTATCAATGATTATCAATATGTCAATTAAAATATTGGCTTTATAAATCATTACAATCATTGAGCTCTCAAGGTATGTAGGGTTAACATACAAATAGATTCTGCCCAAAACAGCCCATAACTCCTCATAAACTCCGATATAACTTGATTTACCCAGCATTCTGTCCAAATCCCAGGGACGCCCCTTTACATTGTAGACATTTCTGTTTGGCAATTATATGATTTACGATTTTATAATTCAGTTAAATTATTATATGGCATAATTTAAAAAATATCCCAGGCAAATAAATGTCTACAATTTCAACATACGTCCCTGGGATTCGGAGGGTGATTTTGACAAAAAATACTTATATTGATAATTCGTTGATTGTACAACAAAGCGTATTCTTCGTAGTGAAACTGTTCATTTTATCAAATCAACTGTCATGATTTGAGGCAGCTGTACAAGCGGGACTGCCATTTGATTATTTTCTTATTGACTTATTGTTTATTTTATTTAATATTAAAATCTATGGATATTAAGTATTTAGAGAAACTCGCCAATCAGGGCAGGATTCATATATTAAATCAGGTTTACAATGCTCAATCAGGCCATATTGGCGGTGCATTCTCAGCAATGGATATAATGGTTTATCTGTTCTTTGAGAGAATGAATTATTCAAAGAACAATTGGGACAAGCCAGAAAGGGACAGATTCATACTTTCCAAGGGGCACGCTTCAGCATCCCTCTATTCTGTTTTTGCACTGAAGGGACTTATAGATGAAGAGGAGCTCTCTACTTTCAGAAAGATAGATTCCCGCCTGCAGGGACATCCGTCCCACAAATCCCTCCCCTATGTTGAACAGTCAACAGGGTCTCTCGGTCAGGGACTGTCATTTGCAAATGGTGTGGCTCTGGGTCTTAAACTGGATAAGATTGACGCTCATGTGTATTGCTTAATAGGAGACGGGGAGATCAATGAGGGACAGATATGGGAAGCATTGATGACATCCAATAAAAACTCACTGGACAATCTCACTGTAATACTGGACTACAATCATCTGCAGATAGACGGATTCATTGAAGACATCAAGAATCCGATGCCTACACCTGACAGATTCAAAAGCTTCGGCTTCAATGTAATTGAGATTGACGGACATGATTTTGATGATATCAAGAAAGGGTTTGACTGCTGCAATGATTCAATCAAACCCAATTTTATTATAGCCCATACAGTCAAAGGCAAGGGTGTGTCATTCATGGAGAATAAAGTTGGATGGCATGGTTCACCGCCTGACAAAGAGCAGTATGAAAAAGCAATGAAGGAGCTCAAGGTTGACTGAGAAATTTTCACTCAGGGGACATTACGGCAAATTGCTCACTGAAGCAGGCAGGAAATATCCCAATATAGTTGTACTGGATGCTGACCTGGCAAAATCAACAAAAACAGAACAGTTCAAGAAAGAGTTCCCCGGCAGATTCTTTGACATGGGTGTCGCTGAGGCAGATATGATGGCAACAGCAGCGGGTCTTGCATCAACAGGAAAGAATGTCTTCTGTTCAACATTTGCCATATTCGGCTCAGGCAGGGCATGGGATCAGGTCCGCAATTCAATCGGTTATCCCGGATGGCCTGTCAAGATCATTGTCACCCACGGCGGTATTTCACTGGGCGAGGACGGTGCATCCCATCAGGCAAATGAGGATATTGCCCTGATGAAGGTCATCCCCGGAATGACTGTTGTTGTACCTTCCGACATAGTAATGCTTGAAGGTCTGTTCAATGAGATAATTGATTTTGATTCATACATATATGTCCGTCTGCCCAGAATAAAACTGCCTGTTATTCACAGCAGGGACACGAAATTTGAAATCGGAAAAGGCATTGAACTGAAAGAGGGCAAGGATATCACAATAATTGCATCAGGGTCAATGGTTCATAAGGCATACAATACACTGCGCAGATTCAAGAGTCTTGATATTGACGCAGGGCTTATTGACATGTTCACAGTAAAACCGCTTGACAGGGAATTGCTCACGCGCATTGCAGCAAGGACAAAGGGCATTCTGGTCTGTGAAGAACACCAGATGCACGGCGGTCTTGCTGATTCC
>JAXHVG010000097.1:0-3683 GCA_034189245.1 Caldifarciminota bacterium | reverse complement strand
ATATTCTGTAAATCGGCGTATCTCCGCCAAGTGCAATTATTATGCCGGTAAAAAAACTAATGATCATAAATTTTTCTATTGCACTTTTCTTCTTGAGAAATATTGCAGACAAAGCCAATAACATTGGTATTATTCCTATATACCTGAAGTGAAGTTTGAAGGGATTCGCTCCCCAATATGAGTTCATGCCCTCTTGGGTAATGCCTGTAAATCCAGGGAAAACCATATCAACAATTTCTGAAAGGCCCATTGACCATGAAGTTGCGTAACTATATCCTCTGGATAATCCCCGGGCTGTATATGGCAGATATCTCAAAATAGGCATATACTGTACTGCTGAAATAACAGCAGTAAGTATTATAAAAAGAAGAAGACCGCCATATATTTTTACAGATGTCCTTTGAAATTCGCGGTCAAGAAGAATGGGGGAAAATATGATGAGAAGAACAAAAGCCCCAAACCCCACATATCGGTCAATAAAACTAAACAGAAATCCTATGAGAAGTGCTGCCAGCCATGTGTAGTTCCGGAATCTATGTTTATATTCATTATTGATGTGAATGAATGATATGTAAAATATGCCCAGCACAATGGCATAGTATGAAGACTGTATATGACCTGACAACAGCATTAAGGATGCAATAAGGGATGCAATCCCAAAGTATCCGATGCGTTTCATATGAAACCCTCTGTCAAGGAAATATATAAGAAGCGGAAGGTAACATGCAACTATTACCCTCCCGTCATGCCCGGCATAGGTCTCGGATAGAATAACACTGGTGAACATATAAACAATAGCTGCAAATAAACCTATCCATCTGTTCTTTATTTTTTCCTTTATAAAAAGATACATACCAATACCGGCAAATACAGGGTGAATGACAAAGATCAAGGTCCATGCAATAAATAATGGGAGAAATAATTTAAGAAAGAGACTGATAGGATAGAATATATCACCAAGGAAACCCTCTCCGGTTGGTATTCCGGTAAAAACATTCGGATTCCACAGTGGGAATTCGCCGTATCTGTCCTGTGCATTCTCAACAAAAGCTCTTTTAATATAACCACCTGCATCAATCCAGTCTGTTCCGTAAAGCATCTTTCCGGAAAAAATAATATTCCCGTAATAGATAAATGGCAGTAAAACAATAATGAGCATTATTATCACATTAAGATTTTTTCTTATCTTCATTAAGCCTCCATAATCTTTTACTTCCGATCAATGTGACAAGATAACTCAATTCACCTATTGTGAATTGAATCCGGGAAAGCAGTGCAGCCATAATTGCCATACCGCTTAGTTTATCGGGTAATATCTGAAGCAGGACATATGTAATTAAACCTTCCCTTATACCCAGTCCTGCAGGCATCACGAGAACAATAAAGCCCATCGCCCATGCACTGGGATATGTGAGAAAGAGTGTAAAATCACTGATTTCAGCAGGCACAAAAGATTTCACGAGCAGCATAAACTGTAATCCCTGCATACTCCACATAAGAATATCCCCCAAAATTACCATAATAACTGATTTACCTGAGACAGTATACTCCACAGGTTTTTTTCTTAATAGTCTAATGATTGTATCCATAACTCGTTTGAATACTGCAGGGAATGCAAATGGAACAAGTAATAGTAGAATAAGTAAGTAGAGCGGATTGAATGTTTTTATACCTATTTGAATTCTAAAGAGGAGCATGAGAAGGAAACCTGTGCTGACAAACAGTATAAAATATGTATCCCAGATAATTGATGCGAATGATTTCTTCTTGGGAATACCAAGACGTTCAGCAAGAACTGTTCTGCCAACAGTGAACCACACCTTGCCGGGGACATATTTGCCGAAATTGGTCAAACCTATCAGTCTTATGGAATTGATAAGTGATATGGATTCACCCATTGAAGCAAGCAGATATTTCCAAATATAGCATCTTAAAACAAACCATATTGGCATCAGGAGAAAGGAAGCTGTTAAATATCTGTAGTCAAACCGTAAAACATTGAAATCAACTTCAGATATATACCCCTTTAATCTGTATGCGAGATATACGATTATCGCAATCCCGATAATCGCAAATATGCTGTTTACAATTTTGCCTGTATTAAATCTCTTCATAAACCTTCTCGTATTTTTGAGTCACACTGCCCAAAGAAAACTTCTCTTCTATGAAACAATAAGCATTCTCAGTTAGATTATCATAAAGCTGTTTATTTTCAATAAGCATCTTTATCTTTTCTGCAATATCTGCAGGGTCCCTCTCATCTGAATACAGTCCTGTTCTATTGTTATGAACAATATCCACAATGCCCCCTATACCTGTAGCAATAACAGGTGTCTTATATCTCATTGCTTCAACAAGCACCATGCCCAGACCCTCTGTGTCCCCTCTTCTGTCATGAACAGCAGGTAAGACAAACACTGAGGCACGGCGATACAGGTCTTTGAGTTCTTTATCAGACACAAAGCCGAGGAACTGTACTCTCTCCGATAAATCCATTTCATCAGATATTGACGCTAAATGGGCGAGAAGGGGTCCATTGCCCGCTATCTTCAATTGATATTCACTGTCAATAAACTCCATTGCCTTTATAAGGTATTCAACCCCCTTTCTCTCAACAAGTCTCCCGGCAAATAGAATAAATTTATCTTTTCTGTAATGCTTTTTAGGGGGTATTTTTATGCCATACGGTATTACTGTGATGTTTTCTGTGCCTGTTGAATTTTGCAGCAGATCAGCAGTTGATGAGGATATTGCAATATGCCTTGATGCTATTCTGCTGAGACCTTTAATGAGAAGGCGTATCAATTTGCTGCTGCCCGCTACCTTGAATTCGGCACCATACCATGTAAATACAATAGGAATATCCGTAAGAAGATAAACCGGCACTGTCATGAGACCGAGTGGAAAAGGCCAGTGCACATTTATTATGTCAATCTGTTCAATCCTCACAGTTCTGTATAATCTGTAGGCACCTGTGATAAAAAAGAGAGGAAGCAGGAATATATACAATGGATGCTGTCTGATAAAACCGGCAATGGTGCTGTCATGAGTCATTTTCTGAAGATATGAGGGACTGTAATTGAATCTTATTATATCTATATCCCTGAAATGCTGCCTAGAGGGGATTCTTCTGTATCCTGAAGTAAGAACATAAACATTATGTCTTCTGCTCTGCTCACAGAGCAGTTCAACCATCCAAGGCGTGATAATATCTGCTTTGTCTCTTTTGAATGCTGTTGCTACGTGCAGTATATTCATATTACAACCATATACTGTATTTGATAATTGTTAAGAAAGTAATAAATGCATCCTTCAGCTTTATCTTCTTGCCTGCTTCATATGGCCTGGGGTAATAAGAAATTGGAATCTCCTTTATCCTCAGGCCGCTTTTGATAAGTCTTGCAGTTATCTCAGGGTCAATCCCGAAACCTGTTGACTGCAGATTAGCAGGGTCAATGCCCTCTCTGGGAAACATCTTGTAGCAGGTCTCCATATCCCTCAATTTCTCGCCCATCAGTATATTGAATAGAGCAGTCATAATAAGATTGCCTGCTTTCTGCTTAATTGTCATGCCATTGACAAATCCTTTACTGAATCTGTTCCCGTAAACAGCAGTATTTTTATTGTCCTCTGCTGCTTCAAGCAGTTGCCTATAGTCATTGGGGTCATATTCATTATCTGCA
>JAXHVG010000096.1:0-22789 GCA_034189245.1 Caldifarciminota bacterium | reverse complement strand
TCCATTCGTTCTACACGCTCTATTCGTTCTATAATATGACAATTTTGTTACATAAATGACATTAATGTTACCGTTTGGTCTTTGATAGAAACATAAGTGCCTTTATTTGTTAGCTTATGAGTGGCATATCTATTGCATATATTTGTAGTAAATAATAACAGGAGGCACAAATGAAAAAATTATTAACAGCAGTCATGGTGATAATTTTAATGCTTTCTTTTGTGATGGTATATGCAGAAGATGGTGAAAAAACACAGGACCATAACCGCAATACAGTACAGGAAAGAAAGAATGAAAACACAGAGAATGGGGAAAAAGCAAGAGAACAGAAACAAGAAAGAAAGGAGCTCTTCATTGACAAGGATGGAGACGGTATATGTGATGAAGAACAGAAAAAGGAAATGAATCAAGAGAGAAACAGGAATCAGAATAAAGAGGAAATGAAGAATCAAAAGGGAAAGGTTAAGAGCAAACAGAATAAATCAACAGATCCCAAACGCAATAAGAATAATTCTGAAGGAAAAGGTAAAAAATAATTCTTAAGGACTAATCACTCTCTCTTCTCATACGGAAGGGGGCCCCCCTGCTTCCTTCCGTTTTTTATTTTTTCAAAACCTCAATTATCTCACCAATATAGAATCTGTGATAACCCTTCTCAGGGTATTTCTTATTGATCCACTCCTCAAGAAAGTTTTCGGGTTTTATATCATCCTGATAGAGCTTCCTGCATTTCAGAACAAGATTTGCCTCTTCATAGTATATGGAGTTCTCGTCAAATAGAGGTGTCAGCCCTGTTTCTTTCATCTTATCCGTATCCCGGCCTGAATGACTGCCGCAGAATTTCAGGGCTTCCCTCTGTTCTTCGGGGAAGAATGAGAGTGTATAGTATTTATACCTGTTGGTAAAACCGAATGTGTACCTCTGAGGCCTCACATATGCTATGGCTATCTTTTCATTCCATAATTCACCGAATGACCCCCAGCTCACTGTCATTGTATTGAAATCACCCTTCTCCCCTGCTGTTAGCAATGCCCATCTGTCAGCTATAAGGCTGAACAGATTCTCTTTGATATCTTCCGGTTTGATTATACTGAAATCAGCAGTCATTGTGCCTCCTTTTTCTCTATAATAATTACTCCGGGAATAAATGTCAACAATACCCATTATGTAATAACCTGCAATAGCTGACATTCTTAGGGAATTAAGGGAATATCCCCCGGAAAACCGGGGGATAAACTGTTAATCAATCTGTTCTATTATCAATGATTCTATCTTATTGTCCAGTTCGGGAGAATATCCGACAAAATTGTCTATTTGATTCCCCTCTCTGTCAAAGAGATACATTGACGGAATACCCTGTACCTTGAAATGCTGATTCATCCTTTCATTGGGCATTGCCACAGGATAGGCAATATCCAGTTCTGATATTGCACCCTCTATTGTTGAACGGTTCTCATTGGCATTAATGCCTATGATCACCAGACCCTTATCAGCATATTTCTCGTGCATCTTATTGTAGAATGGGATTGACCTTTTGCAGGGTCCGCACCATGAAGCCCAGAAATCCAGAGCAACGACCTTGCCCTTCAGATCATTGAGTGACACATTATCGCCATTGAGCACTTCCATCTCAATATCGGCAATAGCACTGCCTGTACCCGGAGCTGTATTGCTCTTTGTCTCTGCCTCTTCATTACATCCTGCAATAAAGAAAGTAGCTATGATGAGAATTATAATAAGCTTTTTCATAATCAGAGTCCCAGAAGATTGTCTATCTTGTTCTGATCAAAACCTATTATTATCTGCCCGTTTATTTCTATTACAGGCACGCCCTGCTGTCCGCTCTTCTTGACCATTTCCATTGCCTTTTCCCTGTCTGTTGACACATCAATGTCCTCAAATTGGACATTATTGGATTTCAGATAGTTCTTTGCCCTTGTGCACCATGGGCATGTTGGTGTTGAGTAAACCTTTACATTAGCCATTATTGACCTCCTTTATGTTTTCCAGATATTTGACTGCATTGAATCCAGCAAGCGCTCCGTCACCTACTGCAGTTGCGACCTGCCTCAGTGTCTTGACCCTCACATCTCCGGCTGCATATATGCCGTCTATATTTGTTCTGAGTTTATCGTCTGTCTTTACATAGCCCTTCTCCAGATCAATTGTACCTGGAAGGAATTCCGTATTGGGCGTAAACCCGATATAGATGAATATACCCTCTGCAGGCACTGTCTTCTCTTCACCGGTGTCTGTCTTCTTTACTGTTACAGACTCTATGCTGTCTTCACCATTGATAGAAATTACTTTGTTATTGAATGTGAGCTTGACATTTTCCTTTTCCTTTATTCTCTCCTTCAGTATTGCTTCAGCTGTAAGGTTCGGAAGGTCCTGTATGAAGGTAATGGATTTGACAAATCTCAGAAGGAACAATCCCTCTTCCACAGCAGAATTGCCGCAGCCTATAATGACAATATTCTTGTCTTTGAAGAGGGCTCCATCGCATGTTGCGCAGTATGATATGCCTTTCCCATCAAATTTATCAGCACCGGGCACATTGAGTTTGCGCGGTTTTGCACCGCTTGCTATGATAATTGTGTCTGCTTCAATCTCCCTTTTGGGAAGAATAACCTTCTTGACATCTCCATCTGTGTCAATTGACTTCACACTGTCATATATTATATCAGTATCAAATCTCTTTGCCTGCTCCTCCATCAGTGAACCGAGTTTGGGGCCTTCTATTCCCCCGGGGAATCCGGGATAATTCTCCAGCATATCGCTTGTTGCAGCCTGACCGCCCGGTATCATCTCTTCAATGAGCAGTGTTTTGAACCGTGCCCTTGAAAGGTATATTGCTGAAGTCAGACCCGCAGGTCCGCCGCCTATTATGACAGCATCATATCTGCTGCTCTCTTCTGTTTTCTTCTTTTTGTTAATATTAAGCTGCATCATGCCTCCTCTTGATTACAGGGATTCTTTGATTTTTACCAGATACTCATTCTCAGGCAGTGCACCCTCAAATGATACTGTCTCATTGATAACAACCCTCGGCACACCCTGCACCTTGTATTTGTCTGCCATTTCTGTGAATTCGTATGATTCAATCATATCCGCCTTGATGTTGGGGTTTATCATTGCAAATTTGTGGGCAATCCTCACAGCTGCCGGACAGTACGGGCATGTCGGTGTGACAAACACCCTGATATGAATCTTGTCTTCTATGCCTTCCAGCTCCGACCTCACCTCATCGTCTAATTCAATCTCACCTGTTCCAAGATCAACAATGTCATCAATCAATGATGAGAATTCATAACCTGAAGGTACCCCGTAATACTTGATATTGCCGTTTCCATTATTGAGAAGCACCATTGCGGGCGCCATTTCCACACTGTACTGTTTCAATTCCTCACTGTTTATGTCAATTTCCCTGAAGGAAATGCTCTTGGATAATGCTGTCAATTCATCTATTATCTGTCTTACATTGTCACACTGTTCGCATTTCTTCTCATCGTCTGTTGTCACGAATAGAATGCTGACATCTTTTTTGATTTTGTCAAATTCATTCTTCAGATATTCTTTGTCCTCTTTTGAAAGTAAACCCATTGCTACTCCTTTGTATTTATTTTTTCATTTATTATGGATTTCAGACGTTTCTTCATTTCATCCGGCATCCTGATTTCCTTCTGCTCTCTGCAGGCTGTCTTGAGTTTCCTGAGGTCTTCAAGCACTTTTCGGCACTGTCTGCACTCGTTTATGTGCTCCTCCAGTTTCGCTGCATGTTCCTGGTCCAGATCACCGTCTATATAGTCGCATATGCATTGATATGCCTCTTTACATTCCTTCAATTTTACTCTCCAGCAAATCCCTCAAAAGGAATCTGCCTCTTCTTGTTCGTGTTTTTATTGTTGACTCATTCTCATTCATGATTTCTGCTGTTTCCTTTATGGAGAACTCCTCAATGTCTCTGAGTATTATCACTTCCCTGTATTTTTCGGGGAGCTTGGACAATGCATCTTCAAGCAGCGCCCTGCGGTCTTTCCTTATCATTCTCTCGTCAGCTGTTGTGTAATGCCTCTTTCTTATGAGATTTTCCTCTATGGGCATAAAGAGATGCGGTTTCTCCTTTCTCAGATACTGTCTTGCCTCATTGACTGCAATGGATACGAGATATGTGTATATTGATGAATCACCCCTGAAGCGGTCTGCATTCTTATATGCCTTGTAGAATGTATTCTGCAGAATGTCCAGCACATTTTCCCTGTTGTTTGTTATCCTGTAGATAATGGAGTAAAGTCTGTCCGAATACTCATCTACAATACGATTGAAAAGATCGTGGTCTGATTCACTGAATTGCTCCTGTTCTCTTCTACTATTTAGATGCATAGATTCCCAAAAAGTTTCACTTTTTTTGATATTTCAATATATGCCCTCATATAATTATACAATATTCCCAATAATACTATATGTCAATAATAATCTCAATAATAATGTTGACACAGTACATATTTCTGATAAAATAAATCACCCTGATCAGGAATAACATGGATGTGGATAATATTGGGGAAAACAATTATCAGGAGACAAGAGGATGTGGATAATTCTGTTGAAAAACATCATAACAATCAAAATAGCGGGGTTTAGGATGTTTATACCCATGTGGACAATTTTGTGGAAAACTCCATTATCCCGCGGTATTTTACAGTTTGGTGTTGATATCCTATGAAAAGACTTGAAGACAGCCTGCATAAATATCTCCTGGAGAATTGCGGGGAATCGGACTATAAGAATTGGTTTGACAAGATGCATATCAAATCCTACAATGGCAATATTATTGAATTCACTGTTCCCAATCAGGTTATCAAGGACTGGATAGAGGACAAGCTCTTCCACAAGCTGCTGGGGGCAGTCAAGTCCATAACAGATGAAAATCCCCAGATAAGAATCATACCGCAGAAGATGCATGATATACCGGACAGTATCAATATATACAAGGATACGAGTGAATATGAGGTGGATAGCTGTAATCTTGTAAAGAGATACACCTTTGATAATTTTGTTGTGGGTAATTCCAATCAATTTGCCCATGCTGCGGCAAGTTCAGTTGCACAGTCCCCCGGAGACCAGTATAATCCGCTCTTTATATATGGTGCAAGCGGATTGGGCAAGACACATCTTATTCAGGCAATAGGACATGCCATTAAAGAGCGTGCCCCTGCAATGAAGATCATGTATATTTCAACAGAGTCATTCATGAATGAATTCATAAAGGCCATATCCACAAGAAAGACACTGGAGTTCAAGAATAAATACAGACAGCTCGACGTACTGCTTCTTGATGACATACATTTTCTCAAGGACAAGGAGAAACTCCAGGAGGAGATGTTCAATACATTCAATGATCTGTACAATGCCAATAATCAGATAGTGCTTACTGCAGACAGACTCCCCAGGGATATCCCCAATTTAGAGGAACGTCTTGTTACCCGTTTTCACTGGGGGCTTGTTGTTGATCTGAAGAAACCGGATTTTGAGACACGGCTTGCTATTTTGAGGAAGAAGGTGGAGAATGAGAGCCTCAATATCAGTGAGGATATACTTAATTATATTGCCAATAATATCAAGGAGAATGTGCGGCTACTTGAAGGCGTGCTGCTTAAACTCCTTGCTAAAGCCACACTGTCACAGAGGGATATTGATATCAATCTTGCGCGCGAGATAATACTTGATATGTCTGATGTGAGTTATGATCACAATGTTTCCCGTATTGCCATTTCACCTGATGAGATAATCAATACAGTGGCAAAGTATTTCAAGATAACCCCGAAGCAGATACGCTCCAAAAAGAGAACAAGGTCCATTGTTGTACCCAGGCAGATTGCAATATATCTCATACGCACATATACAGACCTCTCGCTCAAGGATATTGCATTCAAGGTCAATAGAAAGGATCATTCCACAGTAATACACGCCCTCAAGAAAATAGAGTCACTAAAATCAGACAATCAGATTATTGCCGGTGATATATCGCGGATAAACAGTTTATTAAATGTGGATTAGTTGCTGATTATGTGTATAACTAATTTTTTATAACCATCTGTAAACATCAATCAACATTTTGTTGACAATGCAGTTGATTTTAATTGAAGATTATACTATAATTTATAGAGTTATAAACATATACACATACACTACTATTACTACTAATTAAATACTACTATTAGTAATAAGAAAGGAGGATTGATGAAATTCAGAGTGGATAAGAAGGATTTCCAGAAGCACTTGCTCTCAGTAGCCGACATAGTTCCTTCCAAACCCGTTGTTACAGTAATTGCCAATATCATGATTGAGGCTAAGGACGATAAACTCCTCTTCTCATCAACAGATTTTGAAATTACAATGCAGTCGGAGATGGAGGCAACAATTGAAACAAACGGCACCATTGTTGTCAATGCCAAGACAATATCCGAATTAATAAAGCGTCTCCCTGACGGAATGCTGGATTTCTCTGTTGAGGAAAACAATCTCAATATTGACTGCGGATCAGGACATTACGTACTGCCCCTGACAGAGAGGGACCAGTATGTGGAAATTGTGGGAATAGATGATTCCAAGATGTTTTCCATTGAATCACTGCCTGTTGTTAATGCAATTGAGAATACACTATTTGCTGTGTCAAAGGATGCTGTGAAGATTGCAATAACAGGTGTGCTGTTTGAGGCAAATGGCAAGGAACTTGCCATGATAGGGACAGATGGTCACAGGCTCTCTGTTTACAGAATAAAGGATATATTTCAGCAGACACTGACAAAGAGTGTCATAGTGCCGCCCAAAGCCCTCAATATACTGAAATCACTTATTACTGACAAGGATACATTTGCCATTGGTTTTGATGAGAAGCGCATTATGTTCAAGATAGATGAAACGGAAATATCAGCAAAACTCATTGAAGGCACATACCCTGATTACAAGAGGGTCATACCCAATGATAATAATAAGATGATGGTAACTGACAAGAATAAGCTCCTTGATGTCCTCAACAGGGTCAATATATTCACCAACCCCACTACAAAGCTCGTCAAACTCTCATTCGGTGATAATAAATTGATGGTTAATGCTTATCAGTCACAGACAGGTGAAGGAACAGAGGAAATGGAATGCGAATACACTGATGAAGAGGGTTTTGTAATAGGATTCAACAATGCCTATCTCATGGAAATTGTCAAGAAGGTTGAGACCGATAAATTGAAGATGAAGATGAAGACAGAGATGTCAGCTGTCATAATAGAGAATGAGGAGAATAAGATAGGCGAGGAATCGATCTATCTGATAATGCCCCTGAGACTCAAATAATTACATAGAATCAAGATTGAAACCACTCTCATTAAGGAGGTATGCGGCAATGCCCATACCTCTTTTTCTTTCCCAGTTGATATTGGTAAAATTCAAACCGCATGAAGGCGAGTATTCCTTCAGATAAATAAGGTCCGGATTTATTGATTTGGCCAATGCAGCAGACCTCCGGGCACCAACAATAAACAGGCCCGTTACATCAGAGCCGTTTTCATTAATAACCCCTCCAATGCTTTTTATAATATCACAGGCACTGCACGAAAGTGTTGCTTTGGGTCTGGGGGTATTCATTGAGCCGAATTGCTCAGGGCAGAATGGAATGACAATATCATCCCTGCCTGCTTCAAAGAGCGGTTTTGACCTGCCGTCATACCGCGTCTCTATTCCAAGCAGACATGCTGAGACCATAATAATCCTCATTGCGTGATTATAGTCCATGATAACAATAAAATCAATGCTTACGCACGGGGACGGTCCTTCCATTTGTTGATTCTTCTCCTCAAATGCACTAAAATGTGTTTGAATCACCAAAATTATAAAAAAAGCACATATAAGGTATGGAATAATATGGTTTATATACGGGTATATACTGCCGCGTAAGTTGAGATATAATTATACTTATGATGTATTTATGGCGTTTGGTGAGAAGACGGGACAAATGGAAGGACCGTCCCCATGTCCGAAGGACTTGACAAATGTAATTATATAATGTATAAATAAAATATGGGACGGACAGCGAGGGTTAATAAACCCGGTTATTATTACCATATTATTGCAAGGGGCCAGAGGGGTAATCCCCTGTTTTTCAATAACAAAGACATGTATGTCTTTGAGAAGTATCTCAGTGACGCAATGAAAAAGACGGATATTGAGGTGTCTGCATACTGCTGCATGAATACGCATTACCATATGCTTGTGAGAATAATCAGCGACCCGCTGGACATGCTGTTCAAACCCCTCAATACGCGTTATGCAATGTATGTCAATAAAAAACGGGATCTATTCGGCAGGGTGTTTGCAGGTAGATTCAAGTCCCCCATAATCACCGATATTAAGTATCTATACACTGTTTATGTATATACGCATAATAATCCCGTGCGGGCAGGCATTGTTTCAAATCCCCGGCAATACAGGTTCTCCAGTGCCGGTATTTACAATGGCCGCAGGGGGAGGATTGATATAAAAAAACTGGAATTTGACAATCCAGAGTTATTTGACTACAGTGAGATATACAACAGCAAGTATCAATTCATAGGTGAGAAGTCACAGTTTCTGACAATAAACAAGAGACAGGACAACAGGATATACAAAAAGAACCATGACAGAAGAGCAGAGGATGAAAGGGCCGGGGCAATACTCAAGGATATTCTCAAGAGTCACAAAATCTCAATGAGTGATATACATTTCAATAAATGGAATAAAAAGAACCGGATCAATAATCAGATAATTATGGAGCTTCACAGGCATCATCTACGCAATGCCCAAATAGCCAGACTACTCGGTTACAGCCAGTCAAGTATCAGCAGAATCATAATCAGCTGCAGTGAGGATAAAGCACATTAGGGTATTGAGCAGCACCCGATAGATCCCCGGAAATTATTTAATATTGACTTATGTATGATTAGATATTATATTATAAAGCTATGAGAAAAAACAGAAAGAAGGGCAATCCCGCAATAAAGAAGTGGGCAAACCGCCTGTCATTTTACATTGCATTAATTATATTTATTATAATATTCACTGCTCTTGCGGGAGGCCTTACACTGTATGTCAATCTGCAGAGGGAGATCCCCACTGTAACGGATATGATACTGTACAGGCCGGCCCAGGCCACCATTGTGTATGATACCAATAACAAGAAGATCACGGAATTCTTCCTGGAGAAGCGCATACCCGTAAATCTCAAGGAGATACCCGCATATGCAATTGATGCAACAGTAGCACTGGAAGACCAGAGATTCCGCTCCCACTGGGGCATTAATCTATTCCGCATTGCAGCAGCACTGCTCAAGGATATACAGGCGGGGAGGATTGAACAGGGCGGCTCCACAATTACACAGCAATTAGCACGCAATATGTTCCTCACACTGGACAAATCAATTGTCAGGAAGATCAAGGAGGCAATGATATCTGTTAAACTGGAGAAGAATTTCTCCAAGGATGAGATACTGGAGATGTATTTCAATCAGATCAATTACGGGAATGGGGCATACGGCATAGAGGCAGCATCAAATGTTTATTTCGGTAAAAGCGCCCGTGAACTGACACTGGGTGAAGCAGCCCTTCTGGCAGGTATTCCCAATCTGCCGGAGTATTACAATCCATTTAAATACCCGGATAATGCCGAGAAAAGACAGACAATATGCCTTGCCAATATGCTTGAACAGGGTTATATCACACAGGATCAGTATCATGAAGCTGTAGACAGTGAAATTGTGCTGAAGGAAAAAAAGAGAGAGGATGTACCGGGCAAGTATTTTGTAGAAGAGGTGCGCAAACAGGTTATATCAAGGTTCGGTTATGATGCACTGTACAGGGGCGGGCTCAAGATATATACAACACTCAATATAGAGATGCAGAAACAAGCAGAGGAAATAACAGAGAGGCAGCTGAGAAGATATGAGGTGCGGTATGATGAAGTAGAGATGACAAAAGAGGATTATGATTCCCTCAGTGATGAAGAGCGGGCTGAAATGACCGTTATACCTTATCTTCAGAGTGCCACAATTATTATTGACAATAATACAGGCGGAGTGAAGGCGCTTGTCGGCGGCAGGGATTTTGAAGACAGTGAATACAACAGGGTCTATCAGGCACCCCGTCAGCCGGGTTCAATATTCAAGATATTCCTCTTTGCAGCAGCAATAGAAAACGGCATGAATCCGGCGGATATAATAATGGATACACCTGTTGTGCTGGATGATGGAACAGATGAGCCGTATAAACCGCATAATTATGATGAGACATTCATGGGACCCATAACACTGAGAACAGCATTGTCAAAATCAAGGAATGTTACTGCTGTAAGGCTTATCCGGAACATTGGTCCCGAGACAGTTGTGCAGTTTGCCCGGAAACTGGGCATATCAACGAAATTAATTCCCGTATTCTCACTTGCACTGGGCAGCTGCGAGGTGACACTCTTTGAAATGACAAGGGCATTTTCCGTTTTCCCCAATTACGGTCTGATGAAGAATATATCCATGATAAGATATATTGAGGACAGTGAGGGCAATATTGTATATAAGCCGCGCAATATCAACAAACGGGTACTGGATGATGATGATGCTTATATAGTGACCAATTTGCTTGAAACAGTTGCCGAGGAAGGCACGGGCAGCAGTATGAAATGGCTCGGCATAAAAGCCAATGCAGGGGGCAAAACAGGTACAACGGATGATTACTCCAATGCCTGGTTTGTGGGGTTCACAAAAGATATAACCTGCGGAGTTTGGGTAGGTTACGATGAATTAAGGACAATAGGCGATAAGGCGACAGGCGCCAGTGTAGCACTTCCCATATGGGCATATACAATAAAACCGTTTATTGATAATTCAGACACATTGTCATTCCCTCCGACAGACAGTATCATCAAGGTGAGGGTGTGCAGATCATCCGGCATGCTGCCGACAAAGTACTGCAGAGAGGTCAATGAGGAGATATTCAAGATAGGCAGGGAACCCACTGAAAAATGCACGAAACACTCAAGGGATGATGTGTCGCCGTATGAATATGAAAACTATAATAATGAATATTAAGGAGGCCCAATGAGGTTTTTAGTCATATTTCTCATATCAGTGATAATTGTAGGCGGTCTGGTGGGATATTATTATTATCAGGAGGAGTACAAACCTGCAATAGAGAAGTACAGTGAACTGATTGATGAAAACAAAACCCTTGCTTCTTATCTGTCTGATCTGCGCAGTGAAACGGAAGCACCTGCTTCAGACAGTGTAATAGGTGATACAATAATAGACAAATTCCAGGATACGCAGACAGAGAGGGTCATGCAGAAGAATATATCCGGTGTCAGGCTGACACTGCCGGTAGGCAATCTCTTTGACCCGGGGTCATTCCGGCTCAACAAGAGGGGCAGGGGACTGATAAGAAAGATAGCGGACATACTCTCCCGCATAGACAATACAGAGATCATTGTAGAGGGACATACGGATAATGAAGAAATTGGTCCCTCACTGAAGAAATCAATTCCGACAAACTGGGAATTATCCGCACTGCGCTCAATCAATGTTGTGAAATTCCTCCAGGATTCGGTGGGCATGTCCCCTGAAAGGCTCTCTGCAGTGGCATATGGTGAAACGCGTCCCATTGCTGACAATAGTACGGATGCAGGGAGGAGAAAGAACCGCCGCATAGAGATATTTGTCAAATACGCAGAACCGCAGATAGCTGACATACCCGGAGAGACTGCAGAAGAGGATTCTGCTGCAGCAGAACCCCAAGGCGATACACTCAGTACCAATGAGTAAATGCATACTCCTCTTCTCCGGCGGACTGGACAGTCTTATTGCATATCATGTGCTCAAAGAAGCTTATACAGGCAGCATTATACCTGTTTATATGGAGACACCATTCTTCCCGGCTGACAGAGCAGTAGAGGCAGCAGAAAAGAACAATATCCCCCTTGAAATATACGATGTATTTGATGCATACAGGGATATTCTGACAGAACCCAGATACGGATACGGCAAGAATCTCAATCCATGTATTGATTGTCATGGATTTATGATTAATACCGGACTGGAGATAATGGATGTATTTGATGCTGACTTTGTTGCAACAGGTGAGGTTATAGGCCAGAGACCCATGTCACAGAACAGATCTGCATTCAATGCAATGAACAAGCTCATCAAGAAACCGGAGAGGATACTGAGACCGCTCAGCGCAAAACTGATGGGACACACCCAAATGGAGACATCCGGTCTTGTTGACAGGTACAAACTCCTGGATATACAGGGCAGGGGACGCAAGAGACAGATGTTACTGGCAGACAGGTTCGGTATAGCCGAGTACCATAATCCGGGAGGCGGATGCCTGCTTACATATGCAGGCAGTGCGGAAAAATTCAGACTCCTCATAAAACACGGTCTCCTGACAAGGCGCAATGCAATTGCAGTAAAGGAGAGCAGGGTAATTGAAATGGAGCAGTCCATTGCACTGCTCGGGAGAAACAAGGAGGAAAACACACTGCTTATTAACAGATATCCTGACTGCAAGGTCTGGATGATAGAGCATTTAAAGGGCCCTGCCGGAGTAATACTGGGGAATCCGTCTGATAAAGACAGGAGACACTTCAGGGACCTGATAATACAATATTCAAAGGAAACAGATAATGAGAATGAGATTGTTGCTATTGACAGGCATTCTATTGATTTTGACTGAGACATCCTGCATATGGACAGCACCTGCTGTTTCGGCTATTGTGCCCGGGGGCGGGCAATTCATCAATAGGCAGTATGTAAAGGGCGGTGCTCTGGCTCTTGTTGAGGGTTTTATTATCTATACGGCTATTACAGACACAAGCAAAAGAACAGATTACATATATATGCTGGCAGGTGTAAAGGCATTCTCTGTAATTGATGCATATATTGATGCGGAGATCAATGCATTCAGACGGGAGAAGGAACAATGGGACAGATAGGCGATATTGCACGTAAACACCTTACTGAGAGGGACATTCCCTTTAATAATGAGATAATTGAAAAAATAGAGATACTGACAGAGGAATTAATCAAATGGAACCGCATTGTTCCCCTTGTTTCAGGGACTGATATGGACAGTATTGTTTCCAGGCATGTAATGGACTCCATATCAGGATTCATGTCCATAGACCATAATCATTACAGCAGAATTGCTGATATTGGTTCAGGCAATGGTTTCCCGGGCATAATAATAGGCCTGTTCTTCCCTGACAAACAGGTGGTTCTCATTGAGAACAGAAGAATGAAGGCATCCTTCCTCAAACAGGCATGCTTCAAGCTCTACCAGGCAAATACCACTGTATATGCCAGGTCTGCTGCAAGGTATGATTTCACGGATACAGATATTATCCTGGCAAGGGCATTCGGCAGTATAGATAAAATCCGGGGATATGCAGGTGAGGAGTTTTCCGGCACAATAGGGATATACAGAAAGGACAGGATTGAACTGTATGTTCCACGTGGAACACCCCGGTAGATTGTTCCACGTGGAACATACAATCTGCCCTGGATGTTTTTTCATGCAATTACATTTGTTTAAACAATAAGCCCCCTGAAAAGAACAAGGATGCTCCGTCTTTCCTCATAAGAAAAAGTCACTGAATATAACTATTATGTATTGTTTGTTTTCTTAATAAAAAAGCATTGAGCAAAGCGATTGAAGTATTGACGGTGAGGCTCGCACATTCTCATCAGCACCGAACCGGCGGGAGTGGACGGCTTGAGCAAAGGTGCTTTCTGAGAAATGTCCCCGCCTCATGATTGTTTGTGAGGGAACATGCCTCCTGCAAGTACTTTATTTTTGAGGAATAACGATGCTCTTGAAAATCATTTGCATTATGGTATTATATATCACTATGAATAAGATAATTGCAATAGCCAATCAGAAGGGCGGTGTCGGCAAGACAACAACAGCTGTCAATCTCGGAGCAGCCCTCTCTGCAGCAGAGAAGAAGGTCCTGCTCATTGATATGGACCCCCAGGCAAATGCAACAAGTTCCCTGGGCTATTATGAGAAGAATTTCCTCGGCAAATCCATATACGATGTATTTGCAGACAAGGTGAGTGTTGAGGAGGCTGTGGTCAGTACTGAAATGCAGTATATGGACCTCCTGCCGTCAGACATATCCCTTGCTGCAGTGGATGTTGAACTGGTCAATACACCGGGAAGGGAGTATCTGCTCAAGGAAAAACTGGAGAAATTGGAATCACAGTACGAATATATATTGATTGACTGTCCGCCGTCACTGCAGCTGCTCACTGTCAATGCACTTGTCGCAGCGCGCTCTGTTCTCATACCGCTGCAGTCAGAATACTATGCAATTGAGGGACTGGGCAAATTGCTCAATACAATCAATATGATTCAGAGGGGCCTCAATCCTGGGCTTACTGTTGAGGGTGTACTCATTACAATGTATGATCAGAGACTCAATCTCTCCAAACAGGTTGTAGATGAGGCATTGGATTATTTCAAGGACAAGGTCTACAAGACATATATACCGCGCAATGTCCGACTGGCGGAATCACCGTCATTCGGCAAACCCATTATTCTCTATGACATCAATTCAACAGGAGCAAGTGCATACATATCGCTTGCAGAGGAGATAATAGATGGCTCGTAAAGCTCTGGGCAGGGGACTCAAGTCACTGATCAATGATTATGACAGGAAAGAGGTCTATCAGGTTGATCTGAAGAAGATAAAACCCAATCCATTTCAGCCACGTAGGGATTTTGATGAAGATACATTGAAGGAGCTTGCGGAATCCATTGAAAAGAATGGTGTGCTGCAGCCCGTGCTTCTCAGGCGCAAGGGTGACAATTATGAGATCATTGCAGGAGAGAGGCGCTGCCGTGCATCAAGAATGGCAGGTCTGAAGGATGTGCCTGCTGTTGTGAGGGATATTGATGACACCCATATGCTTCAGATCGCAATAATAGAAAATGTGCAGAGAACCAATCTCAATCCTGTTGAGGAAGCAGAGGGTTACAGGGAACTGATGGAAAAATTTGACATGACGCACAAGGCAATAGGCGAAACAGTGGGCAAATCAAGAGCCCATATATCCAATCTCATCAGGATACTGGCTCTCTCTTCACATATTCTCAGAAAGATACAGTCCGGTATTCTCAGTGTGGGCCACGGCAAGGTGCTGCTCTCCGTAAAGAGCAAGAACAGGAGGAAGTATCTGGCTGATTACACTGTAAAGCACAATCTCTCTGTCAGAGACCTTGAGGCACTGGCACTTGCATCCCCCGGGAAGAAACAGAGAAAGAAACAGTCAAAGGACAAGCATATCAAGGACCTTGAGGAGAGGATGTCCCGCATTCTTGACAGAGAGGTGAATGTCCGCTACTCAAAGGGCAAGGGCAGTATAAAGATAGCATTCTATTCAGATGATGACTTCAATGAATTACTGGATAATCTCAATATAAATATAGAGGAGTAGATATGAAGGAATTATTGAAAAAGATGTCTTCAGCTGTAGGTATCTCAGGCTCAGGTGATGATACCCTGGAAACAGTGAAGACGATATTTGAGGATTACAATGTATCAATAGATTGCGACAAAATGGGCAGTATCCGGATATTCAAAAAAGGCAGCAGGAAGGGTGTTGTCTGGATGTCTGCACATATTGATGAAATAGGCCTCATTGTGAAGAAGATAGAGGATGGATACATAAGATTCGGCAGTATAGGGGGTTACGATGAAAAAATCCTTCTGGGACAGGAGGTGACTGTATTCGGCAATAATCAGTATGATGGAATAATAGGATGCAAGCCGCCCCACTATATGGAGAGGGATGAGTATGACAAGATGCTCGGATTCAAGGATCTCTATATTGACACCGGTATGAATGAGGAAACAGTGAATAAGAATATATCTGTAGGAGACAGGATAATAATCAAGCACAAGTACACTGAGCTGAAGAATGACAATGTTGCCACAAAGGCAACAGACAACAGGGCATGCGCCAGTGTGATCATAAAAGCCCTGCAGAAACTGACAAGGGTCAAGGACCTGCCCGACATATACGCGGTACTCAATGCACAGGAGGAAACAACATTCTTGGGGGCAGCGACATCGTCATATGACATACATCCTGATATTGCCTTTGTGCTTGATGTTACACTTGCAGGTCAGCCGGGTGTGGAAAACGGCAATGACATGGATGAGATTGCCATTGGCAAGGGCGCGCATATAAGCGGCAAACTCTTTGAATATGTCAAGAAGCAGGCAGATGCATCAGGCATCAAGTATGCCATAGAGCCATTGCCCAGGGGATCGGGAACAGATACAGGTGCAATACAGGTTGCAAGGGGCGGAACTGCCGCACAGCTTATATCCATACCGGTGAGGAACATGCACTCACCTGTAGAGGTTGTAAATGTGAAGAATATGGAGAAGGCAGCTGATTTTCTAGCGGATATTATCAAGGATATTGACATAGATAAGTTTGATACGGAAATTATTAAATAGGGGAATAAAATGCTGAAAAAATTATGTGATGCATCAGGTGTTTCCGGAAATGAAGGAAATATCAGAGATATTATAATTGATGCTGTAAAACCGCACTGCGACTCCATCAGTATTGATAAGCTGGGTAATGTTATTGCATTCAAAAAGGCGCACAGTAAGAAACGGTCAGCAAAGAAGATCATGGCTGCAGCCCATATGGATGAAGTGGGATTCATGGTGAAGAGTATCAATAAGGACGGATTTCTCAGTATTCTGCCTGCAGGCGGTATTGACCGGAGGGTTGTACTGTCCAAGAGGGTAAAGGTGGGCAAAGATGAGATGCCCGGCATTATATCCTATAAACCGCCGCATGCACAGAGTGACGGATACAAGAATATTCCCAAGTGGAAGGAGATATTCGTAGATATTGGTGCAAAGGACAAGAAGGATGCAGAGAAATATGTGTCTGTGGGTGACTATATATCATTTGACACGGAATTTGTCAAGAAGAGGAATCTTCTCAGGGGCAAGGCATTTGATGACAGATTCGGATGCTACTCCCTGATAGAGATACTGAAGAAGAAGCTAAGCAATGATATATATGCTGTCTTCACTGTTCAGGAGGAAGTCGGACTGAGGGGGGCATCAGCAGCAGGCAGTGCAATACAGCCCGATTACTGCATAGTACTGGAAGGCACATCAGCAGGCGATTTCCCGCAGGAACGCGACATTGGCGACAGCCCCAAAATGGGTGAGGGTGTTGTGCTGACCATTTCAGACAGAACTGCATTCTCGGATAAAGAATTACGCAAACAGACAGAGGATATTGCCATGAGACTGAAGATAAAGTACCAGTACAAACAGCCCATGATAGGCGGCACTGATGCCGGTGTAATACATCTTCAGGGCAGTGGTGCAAAGAGCATAGTAATGGCTGTTGCAAGCAGATATATTCATTCACCGGTGAGTTTTGCTGATTACAGGGACCTCAAGGGTATGGTGAAGCTTGCTTATAATCTTATCAATGAAATAAAGTAAGGGGGCAGAATGAAAAATACAATAAAAGAAATAACTGCAATTACAGGACCATCCTCAGCAGAGGAAGGTGTTGTTAAATACATCAAGAAAGCCCTTAAGGGCAGCAAGCATCTTGAAGTAAGAACAGACACACTGGGCAATCTAATAGTAAGAAAACCGGGCAAAGGCAGAAAGATAATGCTTGCAGCCCATATGGATGAGATAGGATTTATTGTCAAACACATTGACAAAGACGGTTTTGTGAGATTCTCTGTTGTCGGCGGCATATATCCGCACAATATTGTCAATAACAGGGTAGTGTTCACCAATGGTGCAGAGGGTGTTATTGGTATTGAAGAGAAGGATTATCACTACAAGAAAATACTCCCGGCAAGCAAGATGTTCATAGATATAGGCGCATCATCAAAGGAAGAGGCAGAAAAAATCGTGTCAATGGGAGATCTGGCTGTTGTCAAGCACTCATTCTCTCAGATGGGCAATAGAATTGCATCAAAGGCAATGGATGACAGAATTGGATGCGCTATGCTGCTGGAGCTTGCAAAGGACAATTTCAAGACAGACAATGATATATACTATGTATTCACAGTTCAAGAAGAGGTTGGTGTCAGGGGAGCCAAGACATCGGCATTCTCCATTGAACCGGACCTGGGCATTGCTGTGGATGTCACTGCAACAGGCGATACACCCAACTGCAATATAATGGATGTGCATCTGGGCAAGGGCCCGACCATCAAGGTCAAGGACAGCGGTATTATTGTGAGGAGACAGGTTATTGACTATATGAAGAGCATTGCCGTCAAGAACAAGATCCCCTATCAGATGGAAATACTGGAAGGCGGGGCAACAGATGCCTATGCTATTCACATGACAAAGTCGGGCATACTCTCCGGTGTTGTCTCAATACCCACAAGGTATATACATTCCAAATCAGAGATTATTGATATGGATGATGTAAATAACGGCATCAAATTACTCAAGGCAATACTGAAGGATGATCTGAAGAAAAGAGGTTTCTGAATGAAACGGTTCTTCACTCTAATTTACATATCACAGGACGGCAAGCATAAGAAACAGTTTGACATCAATGCATATCTCTTCAGGGCTGTTATTGTTGTCTTTCTGCTGCTCATTGCAGGCATAATATTCATGGCAGTGTATCTGGGCAATATATACTCAGATGCAATGCAGAAGAATGTGTATGAACAGAGGGTGATTGAACTGGAAGAGGAAATGGCGAAGATCAATGAGATAAAGAAGGATATCAGATATCTCTATGAAAGGGAAGAAAAACTCAAAGAGCTTCTGGGCATTGATATTCAGCATAGAATTATTGAATCCCATGAGGAAAATATCAATGAGATAATGATTGACTCAATGGTGTCCATTGAATCTGTCAAGAAGCAGTCAACAGCTTATCCCGATATATGGCCTGTAAAAGGTATTGTATCAAGGGAATTCTCCTCACAGCATCCTGCAATAGATATTGCAGCTGTTGAGGGCTCACCTGCTGTCAGTCCGGTGAAGGGAACAGTATCCTCTGTGGGCTGGGACAAGGTGTTCGGCAATTATGTGAGGATAGAAGCTGACAATGCCATTATCTTCCTCGGGCATTTCAGCAAGGTCTTTGTTGATTATCAGCAGACAGTAAAGAAGGGTGAGATCGTAGGCCTTGTAGGCAACACAGGGGAATCAACAGCACCCCATCTTCACTATGAGATAATGATGAACAATATGTTCGTAAATCCAAGAAAATTCTTACCGTAAGGAGTATTTATGGCTAACAAGAATACATCGGGTATAACCAATATAATAGGTGAAGGAACGGAGATTGAGGGCAAGATGATTATACCGGGGTCCATCAGGATTGACGGTACTGTCAATGGCGAGATGCAGGTATCAGAGCAGCTCACTGTCGGAAGAAAGGGCAGGGTCAAGGGAGAGATGCTGACAAGGGATGCTGTGATTGCCGGCAGAGTAGAGGGCAAAATTGTTGTCAAGAACAAGATAGAATTACAGAAGAATGCCAAGGTTGATGTTGACCTGAACTGTAAATTGCTCGTTATTGAGGAAGGTGTTATTTTTGACGGCACATGCTCCATGAGCAATCCCAAAGCAGAGATAAGCAAGGATATGGGCAAAGAACAGCCGGCTAATAAATGATTCTTTTCAAAAACATACTGTTCTATATTGTACTGCTTATATCTGTTGTTATTCATGAATTTGTACATGCACTGACAGCAAGAAAACTGGGGGATGACTCTAATCAGAATGCAGAGAGGCTTACATTGAATCCTGTTCCGCATATAGATATATGGGGAACCCTCTTGCTTCCGCTGCTGCTGCTTCTATCCAATACGGGGATTATCATAGGATGGGCAAAGCCCGTCAGGGTGGATGTCAATAGACTGAGGAAACCCAATTACATGGTAATGATATCCTTGGCTGGTCCATTGACCAATATAATGCTTGCTCTGATTTTCTTTATTATTGCAAAAATCCTCTTTATGTTTGAACCGGCAATAGGTATCTTCAGTGAAGTACTCTTCTTTGCAATTATTATCAATATTATTCTGTTTCTCTTCAATATACTGCCCATACCGCCCCTTGACGGTTCAAAACCCATTCTCTATGCATTGCGGGGCAGGGCAAGGCAATTCTACGCAAAATGGGGTTCACTGCTGATGATACCCCTTCTTATACTAATAATAACAGGTGTTCTGTCTCCTGTATTCACGGGAATATTCAGATTCATTGCAGGTATGCTGTGAGACATGCAATACTACTCATTACAGCAATAATCCTAATGACAGGCTGCGGCAAGAAGGAAATGCCTCCGTCGCCGGATATATTTGCACCGAAATTTGTCTCTGCATCATATACAACAAACAGCAGGGTAATGCTCAGATTCAATGAATCTATTGACAGGAGCATTGATTCGGTTTTTCTGGGTGACACTGCGCTATGGAGAGCAGAGGACTATGTAATAGAGAATAATGTATTATATGTCTATTACAAAAAGACACCATCTATATTCAGGATTTACGGTATAGAAGACCGTGCAGGCAATAGTATAGATGAAGCAGGGGAAATCCCCGGAAATCCCCTTATTGACAGTATTCCGCCGTCTATTGTCAGAACTACATTGAATGATTCACTGATACTGCTTACAATGTCAGAGCCGGTCCGGGATTATTCAATAGATATACTGCCCCGGTATCTATCCTATGAAACAGAGGCAATGAGCGAGAAGATTTATGTACACTATAAAGATACAATGGGCACATATCCCATTGTTATGATCATTGATTCTGTCAGTGATTATTCCGGGAATACTGCTGCTGTAAGAGAGCGCAGGCAGTTCGGAGGAGATTCCTTGATAGAATACAAAGAAACCGGCATCCCCCTCTCCATTGAATTTGTCAATGTATATTCTGCAGACAGTATGCTTATTGACAGATTGGAGAATAAAAATAGTATAATAAAGACAAAGATGCTGCCGGGCATTTACTATTTAAAGCTGGACAGTATATTAAAACAGATAACAGTAACAGAGGAGTAATAATGAAGGAAATGACAGAAAAGGCACTCAAAGAGGCATTGGCAGGGGAATCCCAGGCGCATATAAAGTATCTGGCATTTGCTGAAAAAGCCCGGAAAGAAGGGCATGGTTCAATAGCACGGCTCTTCAGGGCAATTGCAGACGCAGAGAGGGTTCATGCGACCAATCATATGAAGGAACTGGGACTGCTCTCCGATACACTGGACAATCTCAAGTCAGCAAAGAATGGCGAGAGTTTTGAGATTGACGAGATGTATCCTGCATACAATGCTGTTGCCGAACTTCAGGAAGAGAAGGGCGCAATGCGCTCAATACATTATGCTGAAGAAGCAGAGAAGATACATGAAGCACTCTATGAAGAGGCAATTGGGACACTGAAGGACGGCAAGGACTTCAGAGAGGGTAATGTATATATCTGCCCTGTATGCGGATATACACATGTCGGTGATGATATTCCTGAAAAATGCCCTGTATGCGGTGTTTCAAACAGTATGTTCAAGAAATTTGAATAGATAAAGATTAATAATGGGGAAATGAAAAGGGGGCTTCAAGCCCCCTTTTTTTATTTGATTATTCTTACTTTTTCAACAAGTCTTTCACTGCCGGTATCAATCCTGATAAAATACGTGCCTGCTGATACATCTGATGTATTGATATAAACCCTGCTTCTGCCGCCCGGCATGGAGCCGCTGTATATGGATTTGATGTTTCTGCCTGCAGGATCAAACATTGAGATATCAATACCGGTTTTAGCAGGTATTGCCAGCTCCATCCATGTATTGCCTGTTATTGTATTGCTGCTCAGTTTCATTGACAGTTTATCTATTATCATATTGCGCGATGTTCTCACTGCACTCAGCACAATATGTTTGGAATTCTCCGTAATAGCTATTATCCTGTATTCATTGATTTTATCAAATCTGAAACTGTTATCCCTGTACTGCCTATTGTCAGGACTCAGTGTGCTGAGTACGGTATAATGCTCCTCACCCTCAGTCCGTCTTTCAATCCTCAGTGCAGCAAGATTCTTTATGCCGCCTATATTCCATCTGAGCATTACTGCATTATTTTCAATACGGAGACTCACATAACAATTGGCAAGAAGTGTTGATAGTCCAGTATTGACATCATCTGAAATCCTCGGCAGCATCTGATAACCGCCGAAATACGGCTCGGATACATCATACTGTGATATTATTCCTACTACCTTTTCAGCTGAATCAGGCTGAGTCCAAACAGGTTCTGCTGTACCGTCAATGTCCGTATCCATATCAATCCACATGTAGAATGTATCGCATAGCTCTCCCTTGCCTATAACACTGTCATTGAGAATCCAGAGACCGGCATTCTGGCCTGCTGCAGGCCATGTACCTGAGTGTATGCCGTAACAGTCAATCATAGCAAGCAGTCCCTCGTATGTTTCACCTGTTGTATCCATCATATCATCTGCTGTAATGAATATAGTATCTATGGCATGTCCGGATGAATGAACAGTGATTGCACTATTGGGCGGATCAATCCTTGTCTGCCCATTCCACATGCCTATTGTGCCCTCTGCTGTTATTGAGTCACCCGGAAGACAGTGCGGGTCCATTGTATCGGTTTTGACCACAGCTCCCAGTATATAATTTTCCTGGAAATTGATGATATTAGCAAATGAGGAATAT
>JAXHVG010000095.1:0-12477 GCA_034189245.1 Caldifarciminota bacterium | reverse complement strand
TATCTTTGAGATGTTCACTGATAGAATATTTAACAGGCACATATGAATCATTCATATCACCGGAGAGAAGGAGTTTGCTGCTGAAGAGGAATGGGCTGAAATAGGCAGCAAGTCCCGCAATGATAATAATAATGCCTGCAGCAAACTTTAATCTGTTCATATCATTTAAAATATTTTATATTGTATATTGCGATTATGGAATACTGTCTGTTGTTTGACGCTTCAAATCTCCACTTGTCATTATTACTTCTTAATACGATGCTCTGCTTACTTTCCGTAATATCAATGACACTGTCACTCACAATCAGTTTAGCTACTGAACCGTATTCTATGCCTGCTGAAAACTCAATGCTGTCATAAACAGTATTGTCAACAGTAAAATGAGAACTATCTGACATCCTTATGCCGAGGTAATTGGAAAATGGACCATGAGATACAATATCTGCTTCAATATAATGATCCTTGGAATAATTGAGCAGATGCCCCTCATTGATAATATCACTGACCCATTCCTTTTCGTTCTTTAAATATCTTCCCGGCATAAATGCAGAGACAATCAATACCAGCAAAATGACTGTAACCCATATCCTAAAGTGTACAGGCTCGGATATTGCCGTATTGCTTCCGGGATCGTGTCTTATAATATTTACACATAGCACTGCTGAAACAATCAATTGAATACCTGCAAATATTACCATAAATGGTATTGGAAGCCTGGGTATCCCGAAAAGATTCATTGTCACTATTGACTGTGTTAAAAGCATATTGAGCGCCAGTATTAATGAATAAACAACTGCATAGATCCAATGAAGTCTGCTTCTTACTGACAGTATGACAAGGAATATCAACAGATATATCATATGATGTGTATGCAGTCCGACATGTAAATTATACCATATAATAGCAATCAATGTCATTATCTGCCAGATATTCCTTTTCCTTAACTTAATAATTATAAATATCAGTGAGATTGCCAGTGCCCCCAGCGCATATGTCTTTATGGAGAATAATCCTAACTTGTAATTGAAATCCATAAATTGTGCACCAGGTATAATAGAGTAGGAGTTGAATGCTTTGCATGAAAGAGGGCTGATTATACTGAGAGTATTGCTGAAAAAACTGTTCAATGCGTCTATCAGATTGCCTTTGACAATAAATGGGCTGAAAAATACAGTAAATATACCTGCTCCCCACAATACTGTTTGAGTGATATACTGTTTTTTATTGCTGCTTCTTATGAAATAGTAAAACAGGATACTCAATACAAAGAAGAGACTTGTCTGTTTGATGACGAGAGTGATAATACTGAAGAGCATTCCTTGATGAATCTGCCTTTTCTCAAATGCGGTGATTGAGAGAATGAGAAAATAAATTATTATAACATCATTCTCACCATACAAAGAAACAATTATTATAATGGGCAGGGAGACTGCAGCTATAAGGGAATTGATATTATCCTTTATCCCGATAGATTTTATTTTAAGCATAATAAGAAGATAGAATATAACAGGTATTATCTTATAAACAAAAAGGAGTTTCACATTATTAATACTTGCCGGATAAAACAATGAGGCAATTTTGCCTGCAAATACCTCAAAATATCCGCCGAGAGGCAGATAGTCAAATGCTCTGTCAAAATACAGTGAATTATTGTATATCTGATCCAGACCATATCGTATTGCTGTATATGCCCAGAGATGGTAGTTATACAGGTCATAATTGATAGTAAAATACAGAGCAATACCTATTGATGATGCAAACAGCATTGCAATGAAATAATTATCCTTTATCTTTTTCTGCATATTGTGAATATTGATACTCCTGCCGGTAGTAGATTTAATTTGAATAGGGCAAATTCAAAAATCATTATTATATTTAATATACTATTTAACCCTTTCGGGATTTGTCTCAGATCTGAATTACTAGTGGATGAAAATATACCAATTTGTTTTCTCTTGAATATCACTGCCGGCATCAGAATGAAATTCCAATAGTGTAATTCAAGAACATCAAAATAATTACTGAGTAATCTCTTCAATTGTACACGCGTATACCGCCTGGCATTATTCACACCAATGTCATGTGCTGAATAGAGTGAAGGATATGCCGGGACATTAATAAAAAAATATCCGCCGGGTTTGATTATGCGGTTTATTCCCATAAGCGCTTTCTCCTCATTGATGTCATTGCTCTGCAGAACATCCATTGCCCAGACAATATCAAAACTCTCTAATTTGAACGGCATATATAACATATCTGCATTGACTGTAAGATTCTCCCTGCTGCAGAGCTTTAAAGCATTGATATTCATATCCATTCCAATTGCATTGTCTGCAATATGCATATCGGGGCATGTGCCGCATCCTGTATCCAGTACAGAATGACAGGCAGAAGAGTATTTATTCATAAAGAAGCGTATTATCCTCTCCCTCTGTCTGTACCAGAAATGCCTTCTGCTCAATTCCCTGGTCTTTTTATATTCTTCAATATTCATTCTTTCCCACAATAGCAAAGAGTGACAGACCGAAGGGTATTACTTTTTTCTTGAATAGAGCAAACTCAATCTTGTATATCATGTCAAATATACTGTTAATCCTTCCCGGCATTTCTATAAGATCTGAGTAATCCTCACCGGCAAATATCTCCGCAATGACCTTACGCTGCAGTAATGCAATAGGAAGCATAATCATTGTCCAGTGTGATATAAATCTTATTTTCCAATTCAGGTCTCTAAACATGTCCTTAACATCCTTTCGGCAGTAACGCCTCTTATTCCTTCCACTGAGATCATGCCTTGAGAACATGAATTGCAAAGATGGCAAATTGACCAATACAATTCCTTCAGGAACCAGTATTCTGTCCATCTCCTCAATGACCTTGGGCTTATTCACAGTATTCACTGACAGCAAGTCCATAGCAAGTACAATATCAACAGAACTATCCCTCAGTGGAATGTCATTTGCATCTGCATTTATAAGCTGATCAGTATATTTGTCTGCTGCTTTCAATGCTTTTATATCCAAATCCATACCTATTGCATTGTCAAACAATTTTATATCTACGCCTGCAGAGCATGATAGATCAATTATTATAGCATCTTTATTGGAGAAATGTTCTATTGCCCAGTTGATTATTCGTCTTTTCTGACAAAAATAGAAATGCGTTTCTTCAAGCCGCCTGATTTTCTGCAGTTCATTTGATCTATTAATCATCCCCAAATCTCTTGAATATGGTTTCAATATTCTTCAAAAACGGCTCAATATCAAATATTGATTTAATCTCATCTTCAGAGAGTCGGGCTGTAATTCTTTTATCACTGAGCAGTAAATCCATAAGAGGTGTCTTCTCCTCCCAGGACTTCATTGCATTTTCCTGTATAATCCTGTATGCTTTCTCCCGCATTATACCTGTTTCAATCATCTTGAGTAATGCTTTCTGTGAGTATATCAGGCCATTGGTGTGGTCAATATTCTTCAGAGCATTATCAGGGTAAACATTCATATTCTTAATGACAAATTTCATCTTATCCAGCATATAATCAATAAGAATGGATGAATCAGGCAGTATGATGCGTTCAGCTGAGGAATGTGAGATATCGCGTTCATCCCACAGATTGATATTATCCAGTGTTGTTATCAGATTGTTCTTTATTATGCGTGTCAGACCGCATATCCGTTCACATATCACGGGATTGCGCTTATGGGGCATTGCTGAAGAGCCCTTCTGTTTACTTGTAAAAGGCTCTTCCAATTCCCTCGTCTCTGTTCTCTGAAGAAGCCTTATCTGTAATGCGGCTTTGGATAGTACTGAGGCAATCCGTGCAACCCCGTACAGATAATCAGCATATACATCCCGGGATACAATCTGTGATGAGACATATGCTGCATTAAGGTCAAGTGCATTCATAACCTCTTCCTCAATTTCCGGGCTGACATTGGCGTAATTGCCCACTGCTCCCGATATCTTGCCGCGTGCAACATTATCACCGGCATGTTTCATGAGAACAACTGCACGGTCAAGGTCATCCACCCATGTGAGCATTTTAAGACCAATTGTCGTGGGTTCTGCATGAATACCGTGTGAACGGCCTATAATAGGTGTCATCTTATACTGAACAGCCTTTTTATAGAGAATTTTTCTGAATTCCTCCGCACTTTTTATTATCATATCAGATGAATCCCTCAAGAGAAGAGCATTGGCTGTATCCAGCACATCACTGCTCGTAAGCCCCATGTGAATGAAACGGGATGAATCACCGACATGATTGGCTACTGATGTCAGAAATGCAATCACATCATGCTTGACATCATTTTCAATCCTGTCAATTTCCTTAATATCAAAATCAGCATTCTCCTCAATAATTTTCATATCCTCCGGCGGAATACGGCCCCTCTGAGCATAGGCGCGGCATACAGCGATCTCTACCTTGAGCCAGTTCCTGTATCTATTCTCCCTTGACCAGAGTTTTTTCATCTCGGGCAGTGAGTATCTCTCTATCATCTGAACTCCTTTTCATAAGAATCCCCCCAGAGGGTATTGAAATAATCCGTAAAATCCTCCGCAATCGCTTCCCCTGTGAGGAGCACATTTGCCTCATTATTGTAATTAATGGCTGATATGGACCAATTTGTTGAACCAACAAGTACCCTCAATGTGTCAATGATTATCATTTTACAATGCGAGGTCACTGTCATGGGGTCATACCTCACTTCTACTGCATTGTCGGCAAGATACTGGCCGCTTGCATAATTATCCTCATTGAGATCAGGGTTCCAGTCACTCTGTTCAAGTATGACCTTCACATCAATGCCGTTTAAGGCCCTTGATGCCAGTTTGGTGAGCAGTTTCATCTCTTCATTATCCATGTCATAATCATAGTACTTCATACTGTACATTATCATATAGATTGAATGCTCAGCATCCTCAAACAGATCATACACTGTAGGATAATAATCCCTGTTGTTTACAGCCAGTGCACTCACCTCAACTCCTGTACTGTCATAAGCATTACTGTCATCATTGCTTACTCCTGCAGGCTGACATCCTGCTGCCAGGACTGTAAGAATAAAAATTAATATTATATTACATATTCTTTGATTTTTCATAGTCATCAAGGAATCTCCTTATTCCTGCATCAGTGAGCGGATGCTTCATCAGTTTTTTTATAACCCCAAATGGTATTGTGGCAATGTCTGCTCCTGTTCTCATTGCTTCAAGCACATGCATGGGATGTCTTATTGAAGCTACAATAATCTCAGTGTCAAAATCATAATTGAAGAATATATCGGTAATATCCTCAACAACATCCATGCCCTCACTCACTATGTCATCCAGCCGTCCGATAAAGGGCGATACAAAATTGGCTCCCGCCTTTGCAGCTATCACTGCCTGAACAGGGGTGAATACCAATGTCACATTTGTCTTGATGCCCATTTCGGAAAGTGTGGATACTGCCTTCATACCCTCTTCTGTCATGGGTATCTTCACACAGATATTATCAGCAATAGAGGAGAGTTTCTCTGCTTCCTCTATCATGCCTTCATGATTCTCACTTATTGCTTCTGCTGAAACAGGGCCTTCTGTAATTGAGCATATTTCCTTCAGTATTTCCTCTGCTTTTCTTGATGTCCTCTTTATCTCCTTTGCCATCAATGTAGGATTTGTTGTAACACCGTCAAGCAGTTTCATATTCTGTGCTTCTTTTATCTCTTCTGTATTTGCTGTATCAATAAAAAATTTCATTATTCCTCCTTTAATTCAATAATTCGCATATTCTAAAATAAGCCCGTTTCCAGGAGCTTTTCTTCCTGCATTCTCCACATTCCTGCTCTCCAGTATATCTTTCATACCGGCAGTTACTGCCCCCAGAGAGATATCCACAGCAGTACCGATAATAAATCTTATCATATTATGCAGGAATCTGTCTCCTGTAAATCTCACTATTATCTCGTCTTCAATTCTGTTTATAGTAATTTCACTGAGGTTCACTGTATTGGACTCCTTGAGTGATTTCCTTCTGCAGAATGAGGTGAAATCATGAGTGCCTTCCAGTACACTGAGTTCACTGCAGAATTTTTCAAAATCAACAGGTCTTTCAATCTCCCAGTGGAAATGCCTTCTCAGCGGGGATATGGTGTTTAGTATCTGATATCTGTATGACTTGCATACACACATTCTCCTTGCATCAAACCCCGGGTCTGTCTCTTCAATTGATTTAATATGTATTCGCCTGTCTGTAACTGCATTGAGGGAATTCCTGAACTGTTTTATATCTGTTATGGACTGAGAGCGGAAATTGAATACATAGTTCTCTGCAGATACATTGCTGTCTGTCCTGCCCACACCATTTATTCTGATTGTTTTTGACAGTATTTTCTTCATGGAACTTTCTATATTGTCTTGAATGGTATTCTCCTCCGGCTGACTCTGCCACCCATTGAATCCGCGGCCGTCAAATTCACACAAGGATTTGTAATTCACATTACTTAACCACTAATGACAGTAACTTTTTCTTTACATATATCTTCTTTACAACAGTGCCCTTGTCAGTATATTTCTTCACATTATCTTCACTGATTGCCCTGTCATAAATCTCATTTTCAGTTATATCCGGCGGCACATCCAGTTTTGCCCTCACCTTGCCGTTTATCTGCACAACAACAGTCACAGTGTCTTCCGAGAGATATTTGCTGTCATACACGGGCCACTCAGTGAGGAATACGGACTCTGTATCCGGTGCATACAGACTGTGCAGTTCCTCACCTATATGCGGTAGGAACGGGGACACTATTCTCGTCATTGTAAAGAGCACAGATGCTGTGAATTCTTGTCTCATCTGCTCTTTTTTCTGATTTACAAGATTGAGCAGTTCCATGATTGAGGCAATAGCAGTATTATGCTCAAATGCCTCAATATCCCCGCCTGTCTGTTTTATTGTCTGATTGAGTTTCACATAAACTGATTTTTCAGTATCCGATGACGGCCCGCAATTACCCCTGAAATGGGGAGCATATTCCACAGTTGCCTTCTCCAGTCTCTCAATAAACCTGTGCATACCCTTAATTCCGTCTTCCGACCATAGAGCATCCTTGTATCCCGGTCCAATGAAAAGCATTGTGCCTCTTGCAAGATCACTTCCGTGCTTCTCTACAAAAGGACCTACAGGCACTGCATTGCCCTTTGACTTGGACATAATATTGCCCTCTCTGTCCATTATCATTCCCTGATTGACAAGTTTCAGTGCAGGCTCCTCTTCACTATGCATGCCGATATCCTTGAGGAATTTTGTAATAAACCTGAAATATATCAGATGACCATTGGCATGTTCAATACCGCCTATATACATATCAACGGGAAGTTCATTATCTGCTTTCTCTTTTGAGAATATGGACTCACTGTTATTGGCATCAACATATCTCAGCTGATACCATGATGAGTCAACAAATGTGTCCATTGTATCAGCATCACGCCTGGCTTTGCCTCCGCATTTGGGACACACCGTATTTATAAAATCACTGCTTGTAGAGAGGGGGGATTCACCCTTGGGAATAAAATCAATTTCCTGAGAATCAGGCAGAAGAACAGGAAGTTCATCTTCACTTACCGGCACTATGCCGCATTTTTCACAGTGAATCATCGGTATGGGGGCTCCCCAGTATCTCTGTCTGGAGACAAGCCAGTCTCTTATCCTGTAATTTACATCCCTTATCCCGAGCTTACTGTCTTCAACAAATTGAGAAATTTTCTCTATTGCCTCTTGTGAGTTTAATCCCGAAAATTCACCGGAATTGAACAGTATGCCTTCTTCAGTATATGCATCCTTGTTAAAATCCCACAGTTCGTCCTGCGGTTTGATGACAGGCTTTATGTCTATTGAATATTTCTTTGCAAATGCATGATCCCTGGTGTCATGGGCAGGTACTGACATAACTGCTCCGGTTCCGTATGAAGCAAGCACATAATCAGCCGCCCATATCTGCACTTTATTATCATTAAGGGGATTGACCGCATATAGCCCTGTGAACACACCGTCCTTCTCTCCTATTGTTGATGTCCTTTCAATCTCTGTCTTCATCAATGAACTCTCAATATAATCTTCAACATCATTCCTGTATTTATCCGGTATATCCAGTTTTTCCAGAATATCACTTTCAGGTGCAATTGCTATAAATGTCACGCCGAAGAGTGTATCGGGTCTTGTTGTGAATATCCCAATTGACTCTGATGAATCTTCTACAGGAAAATTCACACGAAGACCCTCTGATCTGCCTATCCAGTTTCTCTGCATTGTCTTGACATTTTCCGGCCACTCGGGCAATTGTTCAAGGCCTTTGAGAAGGCGCTCGGCATAATCAGTTATCTTAATAAACCACTGTTCCTTCTTCTTCTTGACAACTTTACTCTTGCATCTCCAGCATGCACCCTGTTCAACCTGTTCATTGGCAAGCACAGTATTGCATGACGGGCACCAGTTTACATAGGATTCTTTCCTGTAAGCCAGTCCGTGCTCATATAATTTGAGGAATATCCACTGTGTCCACTTATAGTAATCCGGCCTGCATGTTATAACCTCTCTCTCCCAGTCATAAAGAAGCCCCATTCTCTTCAATGTGGATGATGATACCGATATATTATCCATTGTCCAGCTGTCAGGAGCTACATCCCTCTTGATTGCCGCCTCTTCAGCAGGCAGGCCGAATGCATCCCATCCTACGGGATGTATAACATCAAAACCCCTCATCTTCTTGTATCTGAAGAACACATCACCCAGCACATAATTCCTCAAATGCCCCATGTGCAGATCACCGGAGGGATATGCGAACATCTCCAGTATATAGTATTTTTTATTGTGATTGCCCTGATATTTCTCAAGGTCTAAGTCATTCCACCTGCTGTTCCACTTTATGTCAATTGAATCAAAATCCATTAACCGTTACCCATCTCCTTCAATTTCTTCTCAAGCATTTCAATTCTTCCTGTCAGTTCAAGCTCTTTCTTTCTCTTCAATTCAATTCTCTGAGAGAGAGCTATCTCCTCCTTCCTCTTGGATACGATTCTCTGTGTTATCTCTATCTCGTCGCGCTTCTTCTTCTCTATATCCTCAGAGGTTGCAGGAGCTGAACCTGATGATGAAACATTTGAGAGCTGGGCTTTCTCTTTCTTAATCCTCTCATTGAGTTCCTTCTCTTCCTGTCTCTTCTTTTCAATTTCACTGATTGTCTGCTGAAGCTGTATCTTGAAATTATTCACCTGGGATTTCAATGTGGATATTTCCCTCTTCTGTTTATCGGACATCTCCGGAACATCGGACTGCTGCTTTGCAGCCTTGGCTTTCTTCTCCAGTTCCTCTATCTTATTATTATAATACTCTACCTGCTTTTCCTTCTCTGCTATCTTCTCATCACTCTTGTCAAGGGTGTCCCTTACCTCATCATACTTTGAACCGAGTTCCTTTATCTTGCTGTTGACTTCTTCAAGTTTCTTATCAGCCTCCTTGACTTTCTGATTCTTTGCAGTGAGGGTCTTCTGCGCTTCATCCTCCTGTTTCCTCAGTTCGTCCAGTTTGGCTGATTTCAGCGAGGTTGCAAAAGCTGCACCCACATTTTCCATCATCCTTGATACAACCATTGCAATAACAATTGTGCCGATAAGTCCTATTGCAAACATTATCCCGACAGGCACTATAGGCATGGAGCCGGATGCCTGCTGCACAGGCGGATACTTGACACCAATGTGCACCTCACCTATCTTCTCTCCTGCATCCAGTATCGGGACACCTGCATCAAATATCTGATCACTTATCTTCTGTATTTTCCTGTTCTCAGAGGAGAGCAGTTCTATTGCCGGGCGCTTGAATGTCTTGAGCACATTGGTCGGGTCCTGTGTATCACCCCATACCTTTCTGTCAGCATCAAGCACATATATATATGTTATCATGCCGCCGGAATTATCCATTGCCTTGGTTATTGTCTCATTTATGACAAAATCATCCTCAAGATACAGAGGGTCAACGGATGCTGCTGCAATAACATTGGCAATATTAACAGCTGTTTCCTTTCTTGCCTCAATCATCTTCTCATTGATTTCCTCGCCCCCGCCTCCGGGTATGAGGAAGAATCCGATTGCGGACATGATTAATGTTATTACTGCAAAACCTGCAATTATGACAATTAACAGAGTCCCTTTCTTCATAAAAACTCCTTAGTTTTATAGAATTATATTATATACATAGAATATAATTATTGTCAAGTTAAATCATAAACAGGCGTGTCGCGTAATGCGGAAGAAGGTAAAAGCATAAAGGTTAAAGGTAAAAGGTAAAAGGAATCGGGAACAAGTTCCCTCACGTACAACCTACAACGACGGATAAGAATAATTAACAGGATGTATGTAGGGGAGGTGTCAGTGACCCTCCCGGTACGAGAACGAATAGAGCGAATAGTAAAAAGAGTTACAGGTTTTCAGGTTTCATGGATTATTCATATATTTTGTCTCTTTATTCTCTCCTGCTCATTATTGTAATTTCCTCATTCGGCTCTTCTGAATATCGTGGGCTGATAAGGAGATTCCTTCACGTCAAGCAGAATGTCTACACTCGGAAAGACGAAAAAATGTCATTGCAAACAAAGTGAAGCAATCCCCTTACTGCTATTCATTCCGATTTCTTATAACTTGAAACTGTATTTTACCAGCAACAAGTTACTAGCCACTATGGTCTTGAACCGGCGTAAGCCGCTCCTTCTTTTACCTTTTACCTTCTTCTGTCCTTGCGAGGAGCAGAGCGACGCGGCAATCTCCTTACTCACCCTCGTGCTCTTTTCAGGGCGGTTCGCGAACCGCCCCTACTTGTAACTTGTAACTTGGATCTTGAAACTGTATTTGACCATCAACCATTAACCATCAACTTTTAACCCGGCGTCAGCCGGTATACTCGTGTCTCTTACTTCTCCATGCTAATCTATAATAACTATTTTCCTGCTCAACTTCATCTCCCCTGCTGTGATATCCACAAAATAAACCCCCGGTTTAAGTAACTTGCCAATATTAATTGAATGTGTCCCCGCCTGTTTAACTGTATTATTATGGTCCACCATTCTGCCTGTCACATCAAATATACTGTATTCAACTGCTGACCTACCCGAAATACTCAGTTTTATTATACTGTTTGATATTGATATATAATTCCTGTCCCGCATTATTCTTTCGGGTTTACTGTCAAGACCTGCTGTCTGATCTGCTGTGATTATTGTCTTATTGTATATATCATACATATCATTGGTATAGAACTGTATATATTCACTCATCTGACTGGCATATTCATAGGTGACAAACTGAGTATCCAGTGTATCCCTTGGAGACACTGATACAGGCAGTCCTGTGTTAACTGCAGTATGACCGGATGATATAACAGAATCAATCACCAGTGTGGAGTCACCATTATTAAATACCGGTACTGTGTAAATAAGTGAATCCCCTGCAACAATACTGCCTATATGCATACTGTCGGGAACAATGCATTCCTGCTTCTTTGGTCCGACTCTCACCCTGGTGTATCCTGCTCCCATTTCCGGGAAATAAATATAATTACTCTCAACAACTGCCTCTCCAAAAGCCAGATTGAAATCATAACTTATGACAGAATCCAGAATGCCAGTTTCATCAAAAGTGAATAAATTAGCTTGTTCAATAATTTTACCCAGATATGGTAATTGAATAATATAACCATTACAGTATTCTACACCTGAGTACCATACTGAATTATTCTTTGTCATCTTCCATAAATAATTGAAGGAATCATTTTTAATATTATAGCAAGTTATCCCTCCGTCATCATCCATTATAAACACCATGTTTTTATAATGTGTAATATACTGAAACGGCAGATAATGATTTCCCGAAGGATAAACAGAATCAAGAATATATGGAACAGATGGATCATCAATATTAAATAAAGTCAATTTACCAGTATAATCCAGTATCACTAATTTATTTTCAACTAAATTATAATTTAATATATCAACAATATTCATGTCAAATGAATCAATTAGTGATAATCTGTTCAGTGAATCTATTCTATAGATTGCGCATGCAGTTTGAAACTCATTATCATTATGTTTGAAGTATATATATTCATCAATCATTATCAGATAATCAATATACATTGATGCAGTAGGGGAATTTATTGAATCTGACACATTTCCATTTAAATCAGTAATAATAAATGTCTCTGTTCCATTACCATTGTTTTTCACCAGTGATATCACTGAATCACTAGCACAATATGCAGTAATACTGTCAAAATCAATGCGTGTATCATTGTAATTTGAAGTATTTTTATTACATGAGTATATCCCCTGTTCATCTGCCATTATATATTTTCCTTCTGTCAGATACGGCTTCATTAGTATACCGGAGTAGTCAAAGAATATGCCGAGTGGCCTAGCTCCCAGAGTATAATCAAATACTGGTGAAACAGTG
>JAXHVG010000094.1:0-7454 GCA_034189245.1 Caldifarciminota bacterium | reverse complement strand
TGTGTTTTCGGCAATTTTATGAACTATTGCTATAATTTTACAACTTTCGCCACTTACAGTCTTCAATTCATTTATTTTTTATCTCTTTTTACCAACTCTTTTGGAGAAGAATCGCATATTTAGGTTCTAAAACATGAGTATCTATAAGGAATTATATTTTCATCAATAGATGGTTTTCTAAATATGAAAAGATGTTCGTGCATTATAAGAAAAATATTATATTTGATTGCCTTTTTAGACCAATAAGATGTTGAGTTACAATTATGCTGTACTTTTATGATATCCTCTTTCAAGATAAAATTATTTTTTAAAAACAATTTCATCACCTCATATGCCAGTGGAACATAATGTTTTTTACGTCTAGTATCTCCAATTAAAATGGCACAATAATGGTTAGGATTCAGAACTCGGAATAATTCTTTAATTCCCGTTTCTAATTCTGCATAAAACTTATCAAGATCATTAATATTTGAGAGATCATCTTTAATTTTTCCGTCTGAATACTTAATGATATTTCCGTAAGGGGGGTGAGTTATTATAAGATCTATTGAATCATTCTCAATATCATATAAATCTCTTATATCACCGATCTTAATGTCATATCTTATTTCGGGAATATCTTCGGTAACATCAAATTTCATAACATTTTTTGAAATTGCTATTGATTCGGGATTTATATCTCTGCCAATGAAATTTCTTCCAAGAAGCTTACACTCAATACCTGTTGTTCCGCCTCCGACCATAGGATCCAGAACTAATTCTCCCAAAGATGAGTATCTTTTTATGATTGTCCTTGGTATTTGAGGGGCAAAATTTCCCCTGTATTTAGAATTATGAGTTGCCCAATCACCTCTTTTAGGAAAAGACCAAACAGTAGTTAAAATATTCTCTTTCATAATAATTTAGTCATGCATTTTCTTCAAATTTCTCCTTTATCCATAAACACCATGATTTAATTGTTTGAGCTCTTCTACTTAAAGTGTTCTCAGAAACTGATACATTGTTATTCTCCATTATCTCTATTATTTCATCATTCGTGATAGTGTTATCCCTAAAAATAATCATGAATACATCATAAAATACTTTATGTAACAAGATCAATTTAATTAATTTAGCATGTCTTGTTGTCCTTTCAAATCTAACTGTATCTAAACCTAATTCTGTTAGATAAAAGTTTCTGTTATGCCTTTCTACTAAGCCTAAGTATCTAGCAGCATTGAAATAATAATCAGTTTGTCTGGGTGTAAAATCAAAATATTCGGTAAAATCTTCTTTGTTGTTATAATTACTGTATATTAAATCTATCACATCAATTACTTTTTCAAAATCATCAGCTTGAGGGAAAGGAACTCCTTCTAAATCACTCAGCAAAAATTCATCTATATCTAATATACTCTCATTCAAAATAACCTTTTTTGATACCGAGAATTTAGAGTGTTTTATTAATTTGATAGAATGAAAATTTGTTTTGTCTAAAAAATGATATTGATACAGATGAAACGATTTATCATGATAAACAAAAAATATTGGTATTACTGGTTTATCTATTCTATTTGACCAATATAAAAAAGGATAGTATAGTTGTCTTATATTAAAATCATTGATTTTTCCCATTTTAGCTTCAACTGTATAAAAATTATTGCCTTCTATTCCAAGATCAAGATCAGCCATGGAACCTCGGACAACTATTTCTTTAAGATTTCCCGATAATGTTTCTAATGAAAAATTCAAGATATCTGTACCGAATCGGCCTTTGTTTGTTATTCTCAAATCATTTTCACCAGTAAAATTTTGAAATACATTAAATATTTTAGCAATCAACAATGCCTTATCTTCTGAATTTATTTCGTTTATATTAATGGTTTTATATTTTGAAATTGAGTTTTTATCAACGATTATCTCATCTATATCTTTATCATTATTAACATTTACGTCACAAAATAATCTAAATTTTGAAATAAAATACTCTGATCTGGATACAGGCAATATTCCTAATTCATTTTTGGAGAATAATTTGGGTAGTTTATCTTTATGATCAAATTTAGCCATTAAGCGTGGTTCTCTTTCTCCAATAGATTTTATTTGATTGGTTGTTATAATAAATTCATTATTGTTATTAACATGTCTAATAATATTCAACTCATTTTCAATTTCTTGCCATGCTGTATCATTCTTTGTCATATTTCCTCTCTGCTATTTAATATAATTATTTCAGTTATTTTCCCTCTCTTTTTTCCTTTAGAATTAATCATTCTATTAGCGTAAACTCTATCTATTTTATAGCCCTTGTATAGATCATCAAAAAATGTATCTTCTGAATCAATGTTTTTTGGATCAGAGTTGCTAAGAATTAATGAGACATTGGGTTGATCTACCTCTCTAAAAAAATTTGCTAATCTTTTTTGCTCCTCATCATCAAATGTATTATTGTTATAGCTATTGAAGCTTGAAGTATTATTTAATGGTCTATAAGGGGGATCAAAATATATCAATGTATTTCCTTCAATGAATTCCCTTGATAATTCAAAATCACCATATAATAATTTAGCATCGGACAATGTTTCACTAACTGCTAATATATTTCTATCATCGCATATAGTAGGGTTTTTGTAGGAGCCATGGGGGACATTGAATTGGTTCTTGCTATTAACTCTGTACAATCCATTAAAACATGTTTTGTTAAGAAAGATTAGAAAAGAGGAATGTTTAATCCAAGCATCACTAAATTCATTGAGATTCAATTTCTTTAAATTTGAGTTGTATGCAGACCTAACTTTGTAATAATACTTCTTGCGTTTTAGTTTAGTAAGCCCTTTATATTCACTCTCAATTTTATCTAATCTGTTAATCAATTCAAGCGGCTTTTTTTGGATAACTTTGTAAGCTATTATGATTTCTTTATTCAAATCTATCAAGTATGATCTTTTAATATCAAATTTAGTTTTTAGATGAAAAAAAACTGCTCCTCCGCCCAAAAATGGTTCAATGTAGGTGTCTATTTTATTTTGTTCTTGATTTTTTTTGGGAATTCGCTGTATGATTTCATCAAGCATCTGACCTTTTCCACCAGCCCATTTAAGAAATGGTTTTGGCCTAATTCCCTCAATTAATTCTGAATTTGTCATTGATTCTCCATAGATTTTATATACTTTGATTATATGTTCTTAAATAATATAGTCAAGTATATGTGTTGATTCTACAGATATCAGTGGTATTATTACAAAAAGGGGTAGTTATGCATTTTATAATATTAATATCATTGATGCTGAGTATGCCGGATTATACTGTGGATTCACTGTACGCACATACAAATCATTATGACATTATCTGCGAGTACATTGATTTTCAATGCGACAGTTTGAGTCTTGTTGAAGAACATATTAAGAAAGCATCTCAGAATATCTATGATCAGAATATGGATTTTCTTGAAGAATCCGGTCAATTTGCAAAAGAGTCCGGTATGAAGTATTTCACTGAATTCAGGATCAAGGATATACTGCAAAACAAAAATACTGTTTCTATTCTCGGATATCTGGAATCATATACAGGCGGGGCTCACGGCATACATAATTATGAGACATTCAATTATGATATTATTTCTGGCAGCACCATACACCTGAAGGATATTATTGACTACAATGCTCTGGAAAGGATATCGCAGTACTGCAGGGAGGGTATTGCAGAGGAGAAGTCCGAGAGATACGAGGATTATGAGGGCTTGAAAAACGATGATTTTCTACTCTCCGGCACAGAGGCAAAATGGGCAAATTTCAATGAATTTATAATAAAAGAAGACAGCATTATGTTCATATTTGATGAATATACTGTAGCCCCGTATTATATGGGGGATTTCCGTATTACAGTTCCCCAAAGTATCTACAGATAAGGAGTTATTATGAGGAAGGCTGTTCTATTTTTAATGATAATGGCTGTATTTTCACTGCTTGCAGGTGAACGTACAATAGCGACTTTCTCCATAGCGGCTTATGACCCGCTTATGGATGAGTGGGGCGTTGCTGTACAATCCAAATTTTTTGCTGTGGGGGCAGTTGTCCCTGAGGCTGAGGCAGGTAAAGGCGCAATTGCTTCTCAGGCATGGGGCAATACCATCTACAGACAAAAGGCAATGGACCTTTTTGAAGAAGGCATTGATGCAGAAGATGCCCTTAATCAATTACTGGAATCTGACAGCAATTATCAGTACAGACAGGTCGGACTGATTGATTTTGAAGGCAATCCGGCAGCATTTACAGGTGAGAATTGCTCACGGTGGGCAGGCCACAGAACCGGAAAGCATTATGCTGTTCAGGGCAATATACTGGCTGGTCCTGCAGTCATTGACAGTATGGCGAATGCCTTTGAAAATACGGACGGGACATTGGCCGGAAAGCTTTTACGGGCTCTTGAAGCAGGACAGAATGCAGGCGGAGACAAGAGGGGCAGACAGTCAGCAGCACTCCTTGTTGTATCTGAAAACGGCGGCTATTCGGGCTTTGACGACAGGATGATAGATATAAGGGTTGATGATCACATACGTCCGATTGAGGAATTGAAGAGATTGTATGATATTCACAAGGAGACATTCCTCGGCAGTGCATATATAAGAATAGGGATCAATGCCCTCAAAAGCAATAATCACCGGAAGGCGGATGAGGCGATTGCGCGGGCATTGAATATTGCAGAACATGGCGGCAATAATGCAATGCTCTACAATTCCATTGCCTGGGAATTTGCCATAAATGATTACAGATTGGAAGATGCCCTTGTCTATGCCCAAAAGGCAATTGATATGGAGCCTGAGGACGGCAATATCTGGGATACACTGGGAGAGATCTATGCCGGAATGGGTAATTATGAAAAGGCAGTTCAGTCAGAAGAGAGAGCAATTAAATTTGCACCCGAAAATCCATTGTTTAAGGAAAAACTCAGACAGTGGCAGGAAGAACTGCAGTACTGAAAAGCCCGGGCAGGAGACGAAGGCAATCTGTCTCCTGTTAAAGAACAGTGCCCGGGTTTATCAGAAGGATGCCCCGCATATTATTGAAGAGCACCTCCGGAGAGCAAATACCGGAAAGGAGAGTATCAGTATTGCATAAATAAGCAATGTATATTGATTTATCAATTCAATTCTTTGTTTCATTTTTACTACCTCCATCTGTACTGAATAATACGCTGTCCGGCTTGAAATGTTACACAATAAAAATCAAAGCCCCGCATTAATTATGCCGGTGATAAAACTATCTCTGGCATTTTCCGCTTTATTTTTTACAGGTTTACTGTAATATATAGTATTGACTGAAAATAAGAAATTTGATATATATAATTGATTATTATTTGATGGAGGCATATTGTATTTAAGTGAAATCAGACTGTATGGATTCAAGTCATTCCCTGATCCCATAAATCTCAAACTCAACAGGGGTATAACAGGTTTTGTGGGACCCAATGGCAGTGGCAAAAGCAATGTTGTTGATGCAATCAGATGGGTTCTGGGAGAACAGTCCCCCAAGGAGCTGAGAGCATCATTAATGGAGGATTTGATATTCAATGGCACATACAAGAGAAAACCCTCCAATATGGCTGATGTGTCTTTGAGATTTGTAAATGAAGGTGAATTGGCACTGGACTTCTCTGAAATAGAATTTGAGAGAAAACTGTACAAAAGCGGTGATTCGCAGTATCTGATAAACCGCGAATCAGTCCGCCTGAAGGATGTTCAGAAACTGCTTATTGAAGCAGGTATGGGTGTCAAATCATACTCATTGTTCAAGAGATCTCTTATTGAGGAGATAGTCAATGACAAGGCTGATGCATTGAGGAATCTCTTTGAGGAATCAGCTGGTATATCGCAATATAAACAGGATAAGAAAGAAACCCTGAGAAAATTGATAAGAACCCAGGAGGATCTCTACAGAATTGAGGATTTGATAGCTGAGATTGAAAAACAGCACAGGGATTTGAAGAGGCAGTCAGGCAGGGCAAAGAGATACAATAAATACAAGATGATAGTGGAAAATCTCCATCAATATGTATTGAAAGAGAGGATTGAACAGTTTGCAGGCAAGATAGATGCTATAGAAGAGAAGATAAAGAGCAAGGAAGAAAGAATTGAGGATCTCAGGAAGAGTATATCTGTCAATAAAAAGGAACTGGCTGAAATAAAGACAGTCAGGAAAAAACTGGAGGAGAATCTCAGTAATCTGCAGAGAGAGAAGGAAGAACTTGTTGAGAACATACATTCAATGACAACAGTGATAGAGGTTTCTCAGGAGAAAATCAATTCACTTACTGAAAAGAACAGACTCACTATTGAGAACAAACAGAGGCAATTGAATGAACAGCCCAATAGGAAGAACCGGCTTGGCCAGCTAAAGGAGAAATCCGAGAATCTTGATAAGAAGATTGACAGAATACGCGGCCGCATATCCGGTTCGGATAATAATATTGAAACACTCTTTGAAAAGAAGCAGAGTGATTTCAGTAAGACAAAGAGGGAACTCAATAAAATAAAGGATGATATACTCGTCCTGAAATCCCGCTGCAAGAGTATTGATTATAAATCAGAGAATATCAAACACCGTATTATTGAAAAAGAAGAGGATATGAAGCAGGAGGAAAATAATCTCGCTTCCCTGAAGGAGCAGATGAATGAACTGATTGATGAGAAAAATAAGATATCTGAGAAAGTCAATCTTCTTGAGGATGAGAAAAAGTCATTTGAGAAGGATATTGCTGAGATGAAGGAGAGCAAGAAGGACCTTGATACAAGGATGAGGGAAATCAGGGGAGCAAGAAGCAGTATAATGGCTAATATTGAACAGCTGAAGAGCAGGATAAAAGAGAATCAAAATGCTCTGAAGATGGATGACAGCAGTGAAATAGAGTTCATACGGAACAGCATGGAAATTGAGGATGGCTATGAGGATTATATAAAGGCTGCAATATCGGGTTTTATCAACACAATTCTCATACCCGCCAGTCAGGTCAGACAAACAGTAGAAAGCAGCAAACAGCTTGTTACTTTCATCAATAGTGAAAATGCCGCTTATGCTGACGAACATCCAGATGCACTATCACATTTTATTGAAGCACCTGACGCAATTAAGGCATATCTCTCGCATTTTATCAAATATGACAAAGATGATATACTGGAAAAAGACAGTGCGTATCATCTTGTCAGCAGAGATGGTATTGTAAAGATGAATGACGGCCTGATCATAAAGGGGGGCGAGGTACAGACCCTCAATCTGAGAAAGAAAATTGAGGACTATGAAAAGGAATTGACAGTGGTCAATGATGAAATCACCTTAACAGAAGAGAAATTGATAGAGATTGAATCAGGCATAAACAAACTCTACAGTGAAAGGGAAGACATTATAAAGGGTTTGACAGAGAAAAGATCCTCTCTTGATTTTATTGAGACACGGATCAAGGCGCTCAGTGACAGAATAGAG
>JAXHVG010000093.1:0-9762 GCA_034189245.1 Caldifarciminota bacterium | reverse complement strand
CGGGGATACATCAACAGGTGACTCAACACTGTTCAATGCAATTCTCTTTGACTGGGCTGAGATATCCTATCCGTCTGAATTGAGGGCGGGAAACGGCAGATGCATATTCTCCCCTGACATGGAACACGGATACGGTTATTTTCAGTTCAATATAAGAGGATTCTCATCCGGTGATATTGTGATTGTCAAGAATAATCTGACGATTATAACAGATTACAATGTTGCCTATGATTCATTGGATAATTCCTATACAGTATCATTCAGAGACGGAGTGATGAGCCCCGGTATAGAATATTTTGTCTATGAAAATTCATCAGTGAGCACTCCCCGCAATATAGAGAGTGTGATTGATTCAAATCTTTCAGATGGAGGCAATAGAGGCAATATAGTAATTGTTATTCCTCAGGGTCTCAAGAGTGAAATAAGCGGCATAGAACAATTAATAGATGGAGAGGTCTTTGTTGCAGGTACAGAGGAAATATACGATGAATTCTCATACGGATTTGTATCGCCTGACGGTATCAGGGATTTCCTGAGAACAGCTTATTATAACTGGGAGATACCCCCTATGTTTGTACTGCTTGCAGGCGATGGTTCAAGGGACTGCAATAATCACAAAGAGATGAGGGAACATTATATACCCAATACATATGTATACAGACTGACTGATTTCGGGTATGCGCCTTCGGATAATTATTATGCCAGAATAGTAGGCGATGATGTGATTGAAGATATCGGAGTCTCAAGGTTTCCGGCAAGAAACAGTGATGACATTAAAACACTCAAATCCAAGATTGTCAATTACAGTGATTCGAGGAATCAGGGCACTCATTTCCTACGCAGTATTATTGCCTATGATACTACTGATTACATAAGATCAGAATATGATTCAAGATATCTGGCTGAGATGCTCCCAAATTACCTCTATCATGAGTACATGCATACATTCCAGGACTGGAGTACTGATTTCCTCTATGAACTGGAGCAGGGGGCATCCATTGTTAATGTAATGGCTCACGGTGCTGCCCAGATGATAGGTTACGGTATGTTCATAAGAAAATACGATGTGCTGCGGTTGAAGAATATTAACAGAATGCCTTTTTTCACGGTTTATTCATGCAATACAGCTGAATATGATTATATTGACCCGGATTCACTGTCAATAGGAGAAGCATATATGCTTGCACCCCATGGCGGTGCAATAGCTTATTACGGTTCTTCCGGCACATCTGAAGCAGGCAGGAATGCTGTACTGTCAAGATCAATTTTCAAGCAGTTTACTCAGAGGGATATATTCAATATGAGTAATATTGTGCGCCTTGGTGAACTGGACTACTTTTTCAAATCAAACCAGGATCCCAATGATCCTCATAATTACAGGTCAAGGGATATTATTAATTATAATCTTTTCGGATTGGGGTTCATGGATTTGAGAATTCCCCCAATGTCATCTTCTCAACTCCGGTTATCATCCCATGAATTGTCTCCGGGTGACACACTCACTGTTCAGTACAGCGATTCTGCTGTATATCACGGCAATATGGAATCCATTTTAATCAATTCCGATGATTATCCTGTTGTCAAGAATCATGCAGGGATAATCAATGGTACTGGCGAGAATTCCATGATTATACCTGATTCTGTGGAGACAGGCAATCTACGGCTCTTTACAATTGCATATAATCCCGATACAGCTATTATGTATGAATCTTATCCTTCAATAGGTAATATCGGCATTAAAATTTTCGGCCTTACACCTGAAAAACCTGACACGAATGAATTGTTCAGGGTATTTGCCCGGATCAATGACACCACTATGCTGGAGTCAATGTCAGCTTATCTGAAGAGGGATTATGAGAGTGTATATCAGGATTACCCAATGGAATACGATACAAGCAATATTGATAATTTCCTAACAGATGAAATAAACAGATTAGCCCCCAGAGATAATGATTACAGTATATACTATTATATTTCACTGTCTGATACTGAGGGCAATACCTATACAACAGGCAGGAAATCCTATTTTGTCAGATCACTGCCTGATATTATAGTTGATACATCAGATATTGAATTGCTGTCAATCAACAGGGAACCATATCTGTCAGCACTTATTCTGAACTACAAGGAGTATCAGCTCAGTAATGTGAGATTTGATGCATATGCTGCAGATGAACCAGATACTGCAATGATCGCATCTGTATATAAGGATATTACATGTCAAAGGGACAGCCTTCATTTTAAAATTGAGGACAATACTTATATCAATGACTTTATATTGTATGCTGATTCAGACAGTACTATTCATGAAACCAATGAGGCGAATAATGTCTTTGCTATTGATTCAATGAATCTGCTGATAAAATTGATTGACGGTGCATTGAGTGATTCTTTTTTCGGATTCCACGGTTCAAACTGGCTTATCAGGGATAGGGTGAGTCATCTCGGTTCCTTTATTGCATTTACAACCGAAAGCATATTCCCGGACAGTATTGTCAGTCCGCAGGCAGTATCAGGTTACCCGGAACCATTCCAGTATGATGTGATTAATGGTGATACCCAGGATATTGAGCTTTCAATGTTTCTGGATAATCCCCCGGATAATATCTCATCAGTGGGTCTGATGAGATACAATGAGGCATATGCAGGCTATGAACTGATAAGCAGCAGTATCAATGATACACTCAGTATAATTGCCCGTCCCGGACATAATAAATTCATTCTTGCTGAGCATTCTGATTCCACTGCGCCATCCATCCAGTTATTGATTGAAAACAAGGAGTTCAGTGACAATATCCTGCTCAGCAAGTACTGTGAGCTATCAGCTGTAATTGAGGATAATGCCATTATTGACACGGGAAGGATTGTCCTGAGTTTGAATGACGATACACTCAAGCAGGATGAATATTCATTGACTACAAGCAATAAAGGCAGGAATGCATCCTTGCGCATAAAGAAAGAATTATTAGACGGAATGTACACATTCACAGCAGATGCATCGGATATATACGGCAATGCATCATTACAGACACTTGAATTCAGGGTGGAACAGTCATTCCTCATATCACGGTCAGGCAGTTTTCCCAATCCGGCTTCAGGCAATGATGTTGTCTTTGCCTGCAGACTTACCAGAGAAGCGGCAGATATGGAGATACATATATTCAATTCATCGGGAAGAAGAATTGATAAAATCTCATTGGGACCTGTAAGCGGTCCTATTGTTTCACACCGATATGACGTATCAAATTATGCCAATGGTACATATTACTATTATTTCCAAGCAGTTGGCGGTGATAATGAACAGATCAGATCAAAAACCGGCAAGATGAGTGTGTTAAGATGAAGAGAATTGTATTGCTGATGATGTTATTATTGTTTTTCTTACTGACTGGTATTTACGGGGATACTGAAGGTATACTGGAAATATATCCCACTTCAGCAGGTATGGCAATGTCCGGGAATGCAATGAGCAGTGAATTTGCCGGGTACGGTATTTTCTTCTATAATCCTGCATTGAGATATAAGGATCATTCAATGAGCATATACTATGAGCATAAATTTCTCACAGGCAATCTCTCGCAGTACAATTCAGCCTTTATTACACTGCCGTCAATCAAGAATATCAATGCGCAGATAGGTTATCTCAATCAAATCATAGGCGATATCCCTGTCTATCCTGAATTCCCGTCAGATGAGGATTCTCTTGATTTTGATCCTCTCGGGTATTTTTCCGACAATGCCAATATTGTTCTTTTCAATATAGGATATGAGCTTGAGCCCGGAGAGTACAGTTTGTATGACCTCAGTGCGGGAATCAATATCAAATATATCTACCATAGAATTTATGATTATACGGGACAGGGGTCTTCTGTTGATGCTGGAAGTATTGTCAGATTGTATCCCGGCCGTATTACCTCCGGGATGGGAGGTGTAATAAAATGGTCATTTGTCGTGAAAAACCCCGGCGGACTGTCAGTGAAATGGGATACTCCCTCTGCTACTGTAAATAAACGAGAGATGAATATTTCAACAGGTCTGGGCTATTCCAATGAAATAGGGGCGATTGATTCGGAAGTGTTTACAGAGGTCAATTATTCAACTGCGGAGAATGCCATGTTTGGCATATCAGGCGGTTTAATTTTCCGTAAATTCATCGGTATTTATTCCGGATTGAATATAAATAAGGATTATACAGGTGCTTATGCCATATCTGTCCCCGGAGTAGGAATCAGTATAAGCACTATTGGATTTGATATTTATTACTCTATATCCGGTTCTGATCTGGGGCTGAATCACTCAATAGGGATTGGTTATTCCCTATGAATAAAAATCTGAATAATGATAAACTGATAGTTATTGCAGGCAATAATCCTGATGAAGCAAAACCGCTGATTAAAAGGATGAAGGAGCAGTATATTGCCCCCGGTTTCAATGAGTTTGATTTTCTTGAATTGTACGGAGATGACATTGAAATTGAAGAATTGAGCAATACACTCCTGTCTATTCCCATGGTATCAAGCAGGAGAATTGTAGTGATACTGAAGGGATTCTCCATCACCGAGAGTCAGGCAGCGGACATTAAACATACTGTAGATGAAATGCCTGATTGCAATACACTGATAATAAATTATGCTGATGAAGAATCCACATACTCATCCAATATGAGAGAAGCAGCCCGGATGTTTCCTGACGGGAAATTTATAAAGACATACAGACAGGACACAGTGAATGAAGGATTTGTGCGCAGGTCAATGGATGAAAAGGGAATAGAACTCTCTAATGACAGTATTGAAACAATTATGCATATATCAAACGGTGACCGCATAATAGCTGATAATCTTATTAAAATAGCCTGGATGGTCAACAGCAATGATGCATTCAGGAATATTGTAGATGATAAGACAACATTTGATTCTGCTCCATTCATGCATTATGATTTTATCAGCAGCTTCTTCCTGAAAAATACGAATAGATGCTTTACATTTTACAGAAAACTTGTAAAATGGAATGTGCTGGATGAAGACAGGATAGTCATGATGCTTCTTTCCAATATCAAGAAGACCATGACTCTCAAGTTTAATTATGAAAAAATAGATAAGGAAAGTATAGATTTGACAATACCCGTAAAGAACAAGAAATCAAGGAAATACTCTGAGCTGAAAAGAGAAAAGGAAATCATTCTCAGCAAATGGGGCATGGATGACCTGGAGTATGCATACTGCAGAATCTATGATGTGCTTAGGAAGTTCAGAACTATACCGAGAAAATTTGCTATTCTGAATTTTGAAGAAACATTAATAGATATATTAAATTAGGGGGCGAAATGGATTTTAAACAATTAATGCAGGAAAAACAGGATATAGAAGATAAAATCCGCAAACTGGAGAATATGAAACAGGATATAAAGCCTCAGGTTTATGAGAAGATCAAGAGTGATTATAATGACAGGCTCAAAGACCTTGAGAATAATATCAAGCAGAATACTGAAGCCATTATGCAGGAAAAGTCCAATATTGAGCATGAGATAGAAGAATTAGACAATTTGTTGGAAGAACTTGAGACAGAATTGCAGGAGATAAGAGTTAGGATACAGCTCGGTGAATACAGTGAGGAAGAATACTCAGAGCAATTGAAAGAGAAAGAAGAAAAACTCAATGATTATAAATTACGCAAAGACCAGCTTACAATCAAGCTCAATGAATACAGCATGATACTTGAAGCAGAAGGTGTTTCCGGCGAAGATCAGGGAATTCCCGGGGATGCTTCACCTATGGCTGAGTCAGCCGGCATGCCGGAGGAAGAAGAAACAGAATTATCGGAAGAGATTATTCCCGGCAGTGAAGATATGCCGGAGGACAAAGACCAGCTCGGAGCAGGACCGGACAGTGATGTGGGCAGTGAAATAAGAGAAGAAGATGATATAGACCGGGATGAGGAAAATCCGCTCAATGATATACTTCAGCCTGCATTACAGGAGAATGACAGTGGGGATGCTGATGGGAGTACAGAATACAGTGACAATGAAGAGAGCGATGTATCAGAGGGAATTGAACCTATAGATACAGGCCTGGACCAGTTCCTTGAAGAGGAGAATGAAGGGGACAGTGAAGACAAGACAATGGAAGGTCTGAAGTGCCCCAAATGCGGTCATGTGAATGATCCCAACAGTATCACCTGCGAGAAATGCGGAACAGATCTCTTCTCTTAATAATGAATGATATCTAAGAAAGCTTCCTTCTATACATTCAGTATTTACATAAATACTGTTCTGGGTGCATTGCAGGGTATAGTAGCAGCCCGTCTGCTGGAACCCTATTATATGGGATATTTTTCCCAGATCAAGGTAATCCTTTCTTATCTGCTCATGATAAATTTCGGTATAATCAATGGATTGCTTATTGTTCTTCCCAAAGCGGACAAACAGAAGAGAATGGAGTATGTGTCTACAGCATTCTGGCTCAGTCTGGGGCTGTATGCAGTGGGTGCAGCAGCCTTTTTGCTTGTATTCTTCATTACCGGGGATTATGTTCATCTCTATATTGCATTAATATTTCCCATTTACGGGATCAAAGAGGTGCCTGTTTATATTATGAGGGGTAAGGGGGATTTCCGTAAACTTGCAATTATGTATATTCTGATCTCCTTTATTTCCTTTATTTCTATTTCCGTATTCATCTATTTCTTCAAATTCAAGGGTGCATTGGCAGCATTGGCTTTTAATGTGGCTGCTTATCTTGTACTGGGTATTATTACAGGCCGTATCAATATTAAATTTAGGATAATAAAGGATAGGGCAAAGGAATTACTGAAGAAAGGCATATATATCTATCTTATTGAATTCTTCAGATTCATTAAGCGCTCAATGGAAAAATTTGTCATGATATTTGTTATTTCACGTGAGGTATATGCTGTATATACTGTGGGTATAGTCATGGTATCATTCTTTGACATCATGCCGTCCACAATCTTCCAATATCTGCTGCCTGATTTTATAAGGGAGAATAAAAAATGGTCATTGGAAAAAATGGGAGCTATGATATCATTTGTAACAGTAATTATGACAGTACTGCTTCTTTGCGGAATGTATGCCTTTACAATACTTGTTCCCCTTATTATACCGGGCTATGAGCAATCGCTCGGCATATTCTATCTTCTTACATTCACTTCACTTATCAATATATGGAATTATATTATCTATAATAAGTTTGTTTCTGAAAATAAGATAAAGTATATGTACATATCCCAATTTACCGGCCTTTTTGTCCTTCTGGGACTTATAGGTCTGGGTTATTTTATCTTTCATACTGATTTTTCCAATATTATTATTATAGCGGCACTGATACTTACTGCCCGTTCATCATATATTGTGTCTCTTGTTTTTCTCTTTATTAAAAAAACAAAGCTCAATATACTGCGCACATTTTCCTTTCCCATGACAATGATCAGCATATTGACAATAGTGCTGGCAATATACCTTATATATAATTTCATACATCTTATTCCTCTTGTAATAGCTATTTACATTATTCTCTTTTACAGAAGGTTTTTCAAATGGAAAGAGCAGTTGACCTTATAGTTGTACTGTACAATAATGCCGAATTCTTTTTCAAGCATAATTACAGTACACTGAGAAAGAACAATATCAATATCATTGCTGTGGACAATAATGACAACAGCAAACTCATGGAGGAATTCAGTGACACTCAGTATATTAAAACCCCGGGTAATATTGGTTACGGCAGTGCAGTCAATGCGGGTTTCTCAGCAGTCAAATCCCCATACACTATTGTGTGCAATGATGATGTGATATTGTACCCGGGCAGTATAAAAGGTATAATTAAAAGAATTCCCTATTACAGCAGCAGATACTCAATAGTGGGGTTTAATGTATATTCACCGAATTCCCGGCGCAGGGGTATTCACAGAGCAATATACAATCCGTATGTGATACTGTATCACAATTCATTCATACCTGCAGTTCTATCTCTCTTTTCCTGTAAAACCGGATATGCAGGTGTATTTGAGACAATGCATTATCATAAGTCATCCAAGCAAGTACGCGGTGTTTCAGGTTCTTGTTTTATGGTTAATAGCAATGATTTCAGAACATTAAAGGGTTTTGACAGCAATTACTTTCTCACATATGAAGAGATTGATCTCTTCAGACGTTTTACACTGAACAATCGTATTATATATTATGACCGTGATATATTGATAAAGCATCTGCATGGATTTACTTCACAGAGAATTATGCTTACCCAGGCATACAGTTCAATGTCCTATTTCCTATCCAAATACTACAAAAATATCAAGAGCCCGGTTGAGATGCTTGTTCTATTTTGGCTGATGATTAAATCATTACTCACAGGTGACACATATGCATTTAGGAATTTTCTTAAAAGAAAATAGATATCGGCTTGTACTGATTATACTGATTACATTGATAAGTCCGCTGCTTCCCATGCAGGATATGGCAGTGGCTATGCTGATTGTGTCATCAATACTGCTTATTCTTATTGTATCACGCCACCGGATGGGCAATCATTCAGTGTTCATTATCATAATGCTGCTGTACGGTTTATTCTCCCGGCTTATCTTCTACAGTTCGGGCGGTATGCAGTACAATCCTGTCTTTCTCCTTCCTGATATCTATATATTGATGTACATGAATGAATTGATCAGTGCAGTGAAACATATCAATAAATACAAAAAAGCGGGACTGCTGGTATTTATTTTGCTCACCGTAATTTACTCCACACTGATCAGTCCCGGAGATATCATTGTTCAGGCAATTTCACTGAATATACTGATAATACCATTACTGTTCTTTCTCATAGTAAGCAGTATCAGGAAAATCATTAATATGATGGAGTTAATGGCGCCATTTATAATCGGATATGCAGTACTGCATTTCTCGGGCATACTGCCTGTATTTGATGCATACTGGATTGACATGAATCATATGAATACATTTGATTCCATTAAAGTCGGGGGCATTATGCGTCCCCTGTCATCATTTACATCTGTTGAAGAACTGGGCATATTTCTCATGCTGCTCATGATAATTCCGTTTTACAGAAGAACAAAATATACAGTTATTATGGGGATAACCGCTTTATCTATGCTTCTCATATTCTCCATACGCCTGCCTCTTATGATATTTCTCGCATTCGTAATATTTTTCCTCATCAGCAGACGGCAGTATAAGATTCTCGGTGTCACAGTTCTTATAATTGCAGGAATCTCAATAATGGTCAATTTCTCTGATATCACAAGACCTATTCATTCAAAAGAGACGGGTATGGATGTCATTGTAAGACATACACTGGAGCCATTTGACAATATATTCTCATCCTATTCTATGGAGAAGAGAATTGTAACAGCATACAGGAATATTGAAATAATAAAGGACAATCCTGCGGGACTGGGTTTCAATGCAAATCCAAGGATCATGGCACATCAGAAAAATGTTACTGAAGCTGAAAGCAGTTTCATTCAGCTGGTATTGGGAGCAGGTATGCCGATGCTGCTCTTCCTTGCAGGCATATATATTTTATCCGGGATAAGTATATTGAGAAGCAGATTCGGATTAAAAGACGGCCTGCTTTTCATATCACTTCTCCTTATACTGTTTACGCATGCATTATCCCTTCATTTTATAGGACCGCTTGTATATCTGTCTATTATAAAGGGGATTGATTTTGAATAGTCCAATGGAAATACTGGAAAAACAGAAAGAGGCAACTGCACGCAGTATTGAGT
>JAXHVG010000092.1:0-3546 GCA_034189245.1 Caldifarciminota bacterium | reverse complement strand
TCCCGGTTCCCTGTCAGTCGCAGTGTATCCCCTGCCTGCAGTGTACATATTGAACAGTGCATTGATCTCATAATGACTGAGACCGAGCATTTCACCAACCTCATTGATGCGTCTGCTTGATCTTATATCATCAATTGAAAGAAGAGCCAGTTTTATCAGTATGGAGTACACAGCAATGATCTCATTATGCGACATCCTTGCAGAGAGATAATGGGCAGCTTCAGCCGGGTTAACTGCAGCCGGCGTTCTGCTGTAATATGTGAATTTTCGCATCAATTCATTGACAAAATCAATGCGTCCGGGGAATTGCGCTATGAGGAACTGCCTGACAAAACGCTCCTCACTCCTGCTCACAACACTGTCCTCCATGGCAATATACGAAAGCAGCATCATAACCCTGTCAAAGTACTCTGTCAGTTCATCTTCACTGTACTGTCTTCTCGGAGAAAACTGTTTGAAGGATAGTACGATGAGGACAATGGCAAGGGAAATGAAAAATCCGGGGATTCCCCCGAATACTGTCATTATTGCTATGAAGAAAAATGCTGTACAGCCCATTACACATTGAATTTGATTGTTATTATGTCACCGTCTTTCACAGTATAGTCCCTTCCCTCCTGACGCATTACACCATGTGTTGCACATTCCTTCATGGAGCCGTACTGCTTGAAATCCTCATAGGAAACCACTTCTGCCTTTATAAACCCTCTCTTGAGATCAGAGTGTATTGTGCCTGCTGCTTCAAGGGCACTGTCACCCTGCTGAAGTGTCCAGCCGCGCACCTCATCCTTGCCCACAGTAAAGAACATGATAAGATTCAGTCTGTAGAAGAATTTATTGATTATCTTCTCAATTCCGAACTCGCTTATCTGCATCTCCCGGGCAAGTTCCTCTCTGTCCTCACCTTCCAGTTCATTGAGGTCTTTCTCATTCTCAGCTGAAATAATGGCAAATTCCCTGTTCTGCTCCTTCAGACGCTCTATCAGCTCAGGCTGTGATGTCTTCTCCGGTTCATTGCTGTTTATGACAATTATCTCCTCCTTGGCTGAGAGATAACCGAATGTTCCGCATATGCGTTTCTCATTTTCATTCATCTCCATTCTGAATAGGAAATCCCCGCTGCTTAGCTGTTCCCTGAATTTGCTCAGTATCTTCATCTCAATATTCTCATCATTGGTCAATTTATACTTTGCATTCTCCAGTTTTTCCAGACGCTTTTCAACAGCAAGGAGATCATTGAGAATAATCTCATCATCCATTTCAGTGAGCTCACCGGCAGGTGAAGCATCACCCAGTGCCGGAGGATACACATCAGAATCAAAATCGCGTATAACCTTGAGCAATCCGTCGCATTCCCGCAATTTGGAAATATATTCGGGTTTCAATGACTTTGTTTCAGCAGAGAAATCATTGTAATCAAGCAGGTCAATCTCAGGATACACTGTCTTTTCCGGCTGATATATATCACTGAGATAATTTATCCTGCTGTCCGGAACAGAAATATTCCTGATAATAAATTTGTCCCGCACATTTGATTTATCAAATGACTCTCCTGTCAGTGCGGAGAAAACAGTTGTCTTGCCTGAGTTTGGCAGGCCCATTATTCCTATTTTCATTTTTTACAGAGGGGAAACTGCCCGGTTAGCCGGGCAGTTTATATTTGAATTAATCCGATATTTCTTCAAGTTTCTTTATCCTGTTCCATCTCTTGTCAACAAATGCCTGTATGCGTTCAACATCCTTTTCCTTGAGATGCCTGAATCTTCCCTGCATTGCCAGATAATCCTTAATCTTGATGTCCTTGGGTTTTTTCGGCATATTGACTGTCCACTTATCCCCATTCTCTATTTCTAAAAGCGGGAACATGCGGGAATCAACAGCAAGCTTGGCTATCTTGATTGTATCCTTCGGATTGCTTCTCCATCCCGGAGGACACGGTGAGTAGATATGGAAGAACTTGAATCCCTTTATCTTCTTTGCCTTTTCCAGTTTCTTGGTGAAATCCTCGGGATAGGCAACAGATGCAGTTGCAATATAGGGAATGGCATGAGCAGCCATGATTGATATAAGGTCCTTCTTCGGTGTTGCCTTGGGGTGACTGACAGGTGTTGTTGTTGTCCAGGCGCCTTCCGGGGTTGCTGAACTCCTCTGGATACCTGTATTCATATATGCCTCATTATCATAGCAGAAGTAGAACATATCATCATTTCTCTCAGCAGCACCCGAGAGTGCCTGCAGTCCGATATCAAATGTCCCGCCGTCTCCTGCCCATGCAACAGCATTTGTCTCAGGATCAGCTGTCTCTTTCACAGCAGCTTTTATGCCTGAGGCAACAACTGCAGCTGTTTCAAATGCAGTGTGAAAGAGAGGTACCTTAACTGCTGAATATGGGAATGGCCCGTCAATTACAGACCAGCAGCATGCTGGGAATGTCAGTATTGTATTCTTGCCGAGTGTCTTGAGCATCAGGCGCATTGCCAGTGCTCCGCCGCATCCCTGACATGCAAGATGTCCCGGATTTACCAGTTCGTCTTTCGGTATAGTATATTTCATGCTTTCACCTCCATCCAAATTATATCCTCGGGATCATTCTTCTTGGCATGTTCAAATATCTTATTGATTGTATTAACTGTAATATCCCTGCCTCCCAGTCCGGCAATATAACCGTAAACAGGGGGCTTGTGTGATTCATTGTACAGTGCTGATTTGACTTCCTGGAACACAATTCCACCGCTTCCCGGGGATAGGTTCCTGTCCATCACAACAACTTTCTTGGCTGATGACAGCACTTCCCTGACTTTCTTGAAGGGGAATGGTCTGAAGAATCTGATTCTGAGCAGTCCGACCTTTTCGCCCTTCTCCCTCAGTTCATCTATCACATCCTTTGCAGTTGATGCAGCAGTTGAAATAGCTACCATGATTGTTTCGGCATCTTCTGTCTTGTATTCTTCAACAAGTCCGTATTCCCTGCCGAACATATCCTTGAACTCAGATTGGGCTTTCTCAATAACTTCAAAGGAATCCTCCATTGCATTCTGTATCTTGTATCTCAATTCATAATACCATTCAGGTGTTGTCAGTCCGCCGAATGTATGGGGTTCATCAACATCAAGTTTATGATTGGGTTTGTATGTGGGAAGGTATGAATCTGTCTTATCCTGCTCCATCAGTACAACATTCTCCGATGTATGTGAGAGGAAGAATGCGTCAAGCACTATCATAATGGGCAGCTGAACCTTTGCATGTTCCGCTATCTTGTAGGCAATAGGCACTGAATCATATACCTCCTGATTGGAGGAGGCATATATCTGAAGCCAGCCTGTGTCTCTCTGGGAAAGTGAATCCGTCTGCTCTGACCATATTGTCCATGGCGGCCCCAATGCCCTGTTTATATTACCCATGACTACCGGGAGACGCGATCCCACTGCCCAGTGGAGCATTTCATGCATCAATGCAAGCCCCTGCGCCGATGTGGCTGTAAATGTACGGGCTCCTGCAGCAGCTGCTCCTATGCATGCAGCCATTGCGGAATGCTCTGATTCAACT
>JAXHVG010000091.1:0-11171 GCA_034189245.1 Caldifarciminota bacterium | reverse complement strand
AATTTTAATCACAAGAAATTCCTCTATGAGAATCAGAGGGAGCTCTATGAGGACTCTCTCATATCATATGCAGAATTCAATACATCCAAACTGGAATATGAAAATGCCTTATCAGCACTGGAATCAGCCAAGTCATCCTATGATATAGCAAAGGATCAGATAGCAAAGACAGTGATAACCTCTCCGATCAGTGGTGTCGTATCAGCAATTTATGTGGAAGAGGGCGAGAATATCATAACAGGAACAATGAATAATGCAGGTACAGTGCTGATGACAGTGTCCGATTACGGCAAAATGCTTGTCAAGTCGTATGTGGATGAGACATCGGTTGTAAAAATTAAGAAAGGGAATAAGGTGGAGATAACATTTGATGCATATCCCGATACTCTATTTACCGGAACAGTTATTCAAATAGCCAAGAGGCCCGGTAAGTTAAATCAGATGTCTGATGAGGGGACAGTGTACGAGGTGGAAATTCTGCTTGACGGGAATTATGACCTGCTTGCAGGATTCAACTGTGAGGTTTCAATTATTACAGCATCCAAGGATGATATACTGCAGGCACCTATTCAGTCTATTGTCAATAGAATGGGCAGAGAGGGCGTGCTTACTGTTGAAAATTCTACTGTCCGGTTCATTCCCGCAAAACCGGGAATCATAGGCAAGGATCTTATTGAAATAAAGAGTGATTCATTGGAGGAAGGCATGAAGGTTGTTTCAGGTCCTTTCTCATCAATTAAAAGGTTGAATGATAATGATAGAGTTATTGATAGAGAGTTTACGGGTAAGCCTGGACTCAATAAAAAGCAATAAGCTGAGAAGCTTCCTGACAACCCTCGGCATTATAATTGGTGTAATGACAATTATTATTGTCGTGTCTATTATTGACGGCCTTGAAGCAAAGGTCCAGGAGACATTTTCATCCATTGGCTCCAATGTTATTTATGTACAGCGCAGGGGCTGGGTAATGGCAGGCAGATCGGACTGGAGGAAGACGCGGGATAATTATGTTGATATGGATGATTATGAAAAGCTCAAGTCAATGATGACGACTGTAGATGAGGTCGGGGTTTCAGTAGGCAGAATGCTTAATGTTAAATACAAGAATGAACAGCTGGAACTTATCAGTGTGGACGGTATTTCTGCCAATGGCTTTGATATCGGTAATTATGAAATGGATGTCGGTGTGCGTTTCTCTACTGATGATATTAAATACAGGCGCAATGTGTGTGTTATTGGAAAAGACATTGCTGAGAATCTCTACGGCAGTATGAATCCTATCGGGGAATGGCTTACTGTGGACGGAAGGAAGTATCTTATCAAAGGTGTTTTGAAGGAGAAAGGAGCAATATTCGGTCAATCGCAGGATGAGATTGTGCTTATCCCCTACAGTGTAATGCTGAAGTACTATTCAGGTGAGAGAAAGCATATTTCTGTTCAATTAACAAGTCAGAATCCCAAGGAGACAATAGAAGAAGCCCGCTGGGTAATGAGAATAAGCCACTCACTCCGGCCTGATGAGGAGGATGATTTTGCCATCAATACACAGGATGCTCTCATGAAACAGTGGCAATCCCTCACAACTTCTATTTTCATGGTGATGATTGCAATAGGTTCCCTTTCCCTTATAGTCGGAGGCATAGGTATAATGAATATCATGCTTGTATCAGTATCCGAGAGGACAAGGGAAATAGGCATCAGAAAATCCATTGGTGCAAAGAATAAGGAGATACTGCTGCAGTTTCTTCTTGAATCAATCACAGTGTCTGTTGTGGGCGGTATGCTCGGTATAATAGCAGGCCTCTCCATAGCATACCTCGCCTCTAATATATCCAACCTGCCTTTCGGTATTCAGATCTGGTCAATTCTGACAGGATTCTTATTCTCACTTGGCGTGGGACTGTTCTTCGGTATATTCCCTGCCCGTAAAGCAGCGAAAATGGATCCGGTGGAGTGTTTAAGATATGAATGATATTATTATAAAAGCAAATGACTTGACAAAGGAATTCCCCTTCAAGGGCGGAGTGGTTAAAGCACTCAGAGGCATTGACCTTGAAATAAGAAGGGGAGAACTTCTCAGCATTATGGGTCCCAGTGGCTCGGGCAAGAGCACCCTGATGAATATACTGGGATGTCTTGACAGACAGACAGCCGGCACATATATACTTGAAGGTGAAGATGTCAATACTCTCCCTGATGATGAAAGGGCTGAGATAAGAAAAGAAACCATAGGTTTTGTTTTCCAGAGCTACAATCTGCTGCCCAAGACAAGTGCACTGAAAAATGTGGCAATGCCCATGATATATGCCAGGGTAAGCAGGAGAGAACGTCATAGAAGAGCAGAGGAACTCCTGGATATGGTGGGGCTCTCTCACAGGATTCATCATCTGCCCTCTGAGATGTCCGGTGGTGAACGCCAGCGCGTATCCATTGCCCGTTCACTGGCAAATGACCCTGATTTCATTCTTGCAGATGAACCGACAGGCAATCTGGATTCACATATGTCTGATGAGATCATGGATATACTGAAAAATCTCAATGAACAGGGCAAGACCATTGTCATTGTGACACATGAACACGAGGTTGCAAGCAAAACCCGGCGCATTGTCCATATCCGCGACGGCATAGTCCACACAGACGGCTCCCAATAACCTGATTATTTGACAAAACCCCAGATTTTAATTGTTAAGACCGGGTCTTGAATTTGTTGAATTATCTCATGAAATGCTCATAGAACCGTGAATTTTGGGGATATATCTGTTTTAATATATGTATCTTGTAAATGACCCAATAATTGAATTTATGAAATATCAGTAAGAAGATTCAAGACATTCAACACCCGGTCTTTGTAAATGTATTTATTACTGTGTTTACGATGCGGCTAATTCTGTCTTATGCATATTAATATTATTAATGGCAATTTGACAAAAACAGTAGCGGGAGGTATCAAGTGATCTCCCGTCCAATACACAATACAGCTGATAGCAGACTCATGTCCCGCGTCTCGTGTCTCTTACTGCTCCCCGCTCTTTCTGATTCATCCCTTGACATTTTTGTTTCACCTTTTTATAATATAATAAAGGAGGAAATAATGAAAAGAATATTTTTAATTGCAGTTTTGATTTGTTTACTTGCAATTTCATGCAATAATAAAGAGAGCAATATTGACAAGGAGGAGAATGTGAAGGATATAACAGTTACAAGCACTGCATTTGAACATAATGGAGACATTCCAAAGAAATACACCTGTCAGGGTGAAGAGATTTCACCGCCAGTCAAATGGTCGGGAATACCGGAAGGCACCAAGAGTATAGCACTGATTTCTGATGACCCGGACGCACCCATGGGCACATGGGTTCACTGGGTAATATTCAATATCCCGCCTGAAAAGGGTGGTCTTGAAGAGAATATTCCCAAGAATGACATTGTAAAGGGCGGCATTAAACAGGGCAAGAATTCCGGTAAAGAAACAGGTTATCAGGGACCCTGCCCGCCATCAGGCAAACACAGATATTTCTTCAAAGTCTATGCACTGGATTATCAGCCGGATCTTGAAGCAGGTATAAGCAAGCAGCAGCTCATTAATGCAATGGAAGAACATATATTGGGTTATGGTGAATTGATAGGCCTCTACGAGAAAGAATAGAGATAATTTTCTAGGTTCTTCTCCATTTTAGTTGGTGGATTTACCGGGAAACGATCGATTGCCTTTAATTCAAAGCATTGCTTTCATCATGTCCGAATTATCACAATCTCTGACAATATACATCTTAAATCTAATTTCAACGGGGGTCCCTTTACCCTTATTTTGTCAAAACAAGCCTCCAAATCCCCACTGTCCACAAACCTTCCGCACCACACATTACAAATTTTCGGTGTACTTTGTACGTTTTCTGTTGTACGTTCAGTCATGGCTTACAATGCACATTTCTTGCGTCCCGAGTCTCGTGTCTAGCGTCTTTTACTTCACCCGTTTTAGCAATCAATCCTTGTGACTGTTTTATATGCCGGAGATCGGAGGGCTGCGCTCCGCTTAGCCGTCTCCTTGATTTGATTATTGGGGGGATGCCGACAAACCTGCGGTTCGACTGACTTTCGCCTGTTTCCTGCGGAAACTCCTCTCTCCTCTGTTTCTTGGGAACTTGCTTGGCATACAAACGTTGTACGTTTCCCGTTGTACGTATTTATATGCCGGAGATCGGAGTCGAACCGATACGGGATGTAAATCCCAGGGGATTTTAAGTCCCCTATGTCTACCAATTCCATCACTCCGGCATGAAAAAAAGGCGGCGTCCGGACTCGAACCGGAGAATGATGGTTTTGCAAACCATTGCCTTAGCCACTTGGCTACACCGCCGGATATAAAAAAAGAGCGGGAAACGGGATTCGAACCCGCGACATCAACCTTGGCAAGGTTGCGCTCTACCAGTTGAGCTATTCCCGCTTCTTAGATATTCAATAATACAAATATATTGAACTGTGTCAAGTGTTTTTAAGAGAACAGGAATGAGTGTATCCCCATTCCTCATAAGCCCTTAATAACCCTGCTTATCCTCTTCATTGCCCAGTCAATATCCTTCTTCTTGATAATGAGAGGTGGTGCAAACCTGATAATATTATAATGTGTCTCCTTGCAGAGCAGTCCTTCTTCCATCAATGCCTCACAGTATTTCCTTGCTCCACCTGCTTTATCCGTGAGCTCAACACCAATGAGAAGCCCCTTGCCTCTCACCTCTTTTATATTATCAGAATCAATCTCTCTGAGTTTTTTCATGAAGTACTGACCGAGTTTGTCTGCCTTCTTATCCAGTTTATTCTTCACCAGCACGTCCAATGCAGCATTGGCTATTATTGATGCGAGCGGATTACCGCCGAATGTTGAACCATGGTCACCCGGTGTGAATACATCCATAACCTCTTTCTTTGCAAGGAAAGCACTGACAGGATAGAATCCGCCTGAAAGAGCCTTGCCCAGTATGAGTCCATCCGGTTTTACGCCCTTCTCCCACTTGTATGCAAAGAATCTGCCTGTTCTGCAGAGTCCTGTTTGAATCTCATCCAGTATAAAAAGCACCTTGTTCTTCTTGCATATCTGCTGCGCCTCTTTGAGGAAACCGTCAGGCGGTACAATAATTCCGCCTTCTCCCTGAATCGGCTCTGTCAGAAATGCCACTGTATTCTTTGTAATCGCCTTCTTGAGAGCTTTTGCATCACCAAAAGGTATTACCTTGAATCCGGGGGTCAATGGACCGAATCCTTCCTTGTATGACTCTGATGTTGAAAATGATATAACAGTAATTGTTCTGCCGTGGAAATTATTGTTTGATACAATGATCTCAGCTTTATTGGCAGGCACGCCCTTTACAGTGTAGCCCCATTTCCTTGCTGCTTTAATGGCTGTTTCAACTGCCTCTGCACCTGAATTCATCGGGAGCATCTTCTCCATTTTTGTCAATTTGCAGAGCTTTTCATAAAATATGGGCAACTTGTCATTTCGGAATGCCCTTGATGTCAATGTGAGCTCGTTCATCTGTTTTTTAGCTGCTTTTGCAATATCCGGATGGCAATGCCCCTGATTGACTGCTGAGTATGAACTGAGGAAATCAAGGTATTTCTTACCTTCATTGTCCCAGACCCAGATCCCCCTTCCCTTTGACAGAATTACATCCAAAGGATTATAGTTGTTTGCCCCGTACTTTGATTCTCTATTTTTCAATTGTTTGTTACTGTACATAGAAACTCCTTTTTTGTAAATTAAGAAGCTGTTTTCAGATAGAATTTAACAGATTAAAATTTTTAGTCAAGAGAGATGATAAAGACTTCTATTGAGTGTCTTACATCTTTCATTTATGTAATTGTAACTTGGATTCAGCGGGTATCAAATGTCAGTCATTAATTGACAAGCACACCGTCTTTGAGGTTCACGACACTGTCAGCATACTGAGTTAATTCATTTTCATGAGTGACAATAACGAAGGTCTTGCCCTCTTCCCTATTGAGTTCTCTGAAGAACTCCATAATGAAATGCGTATTGACTGAATCAAGGTTACCTGTCGGTTCATCAGCAAGAATGATCTGAGGGTCATTGACTAATGCTCTGGCTACAGCAATGCGCTGCTGTTCACCACCGGATAGTTCAGATGGTTTATGATCCTTTCTGTGGTATACACCGAGATTGTTCATCAGCATATCAGTTCTTTCCCGTCCTACTGAAAGCTTGTTTTGGGAGAACATATAGGGCAGCAGGATATTGTCAGCAGCAGTGAAATCATTGAGCAGATAATGGAATTGGAATATGAATCCTATGTTCCTGTTCCTCCAGCGGGATAATTTACGGTCTGATAATTTATATAACTCAGTGTCCCTGTAATAGACAGAACCTTCTGTGGGCTTGTCCAATGAACCGAGAATATGAAGCAATGTTGATTTGCCTGCACCTGAAGGTCCCTTGATAAAGACTATTTTACCCTCTTCAATGGGAAGGTCAATATTCTTCAATACATCAACGGATTTATTCATCACTGTATATCTCTTTGTCACACCGCGGGCTTTGAGTATGCTACTCATATCTTATTGCCTCCACGGGATTCATCCGTGCAGCCTTCATTGCAGGATACAGTGTTGCTGTAAATGACAGAACATAGGATATAATGATTGTAAGTATTATGTCAAGTATTCTCACCTCTACGGGAAGCTTGTTCAGCAGATAGACATTACCGGGAATATTGATGAATTGATATTTAGCAAGGAAATAACATGCTATGAGACCTGCAATAACACCCAGTACTGTGCCAATCATTGTAATAACAAGCCCCTGATAGATAAAGACCTTCAGTATCTCGTAATTACTGAGCCCCAGTGTCTTCAATATGCCTATCTCCATTGTTTTTTCCATGACAATCATTATGAGGGTCGTTATTATATTGAAAGCAGCCACAATTATTATGAGCAGCAGCAGTATGAACATCAGTTTCTTTTCAAGAGCAAGTGCTGAGAAGAGAGAGCCATTGAGGTCAATCCAGTTATTTGTCCTGTAGGGATATCCGAGTTTTTCTTTGATCAATCCGGATATCTGGGGTGCTCTGTATATATCTTTTATGCGCAGCTCAATTCCGCTTACCCCGCCTTCCAGACCAAACATCTCCGAGGCAGCATCAAGTGGTATATAGACGAGCTCTGAATTATACTGATACATTCCTGCATCAAAAATACCGGTTACCTCAAATTTCTTCACTTCCGGAATAAGAGACGGACCCTTCTGACCTGAAGCAAATGGCATGGCAATTTTGATTGTATCACCGGTATGAGCCCTTATTGCCTCTGCAAGGTCTATGCCGAGCATTATCTGATCCATACCTTGGGGTATATTACCGAATTTTAGATGTTTCTTAAGTATCTGCCTTTCATTACTGTCTGCGACATCAACACCCCTGATGATTATGCCGTCAGTATAATTCTTATAATGTATGAGTCCCTTGGAATAGACAAATCTGTTCATTTGCTCAATCTCATCTATTGTTCTCAGCGAATCCATTAATTCGGGAACCTCATTTTCAGCAATTGGTTCATTGAAATATTTCAGGACAATGATATGGGCATTGATGTCAACAATACGCTCCTTGACATCTTTCTGAAATCCATTCATTACTGACAGTACAATAATAAGAGCAGCTACTCCAATGAAGATTCCGCCAATGGATATGGCAGTAGTAATATAGCCGAAGATATTCTTTCTTCTTCCGAATAAATGCTTCAATGCAATGAAGAATGTATAATTCATTTTTCCGGTCTCAGCAGCGGGAAGAGGAGTACATCCCGGATGGACGGATTATCAGTAAGAAGCATAACTATTCTGTCAATACCGAGCCCCACACCACCTGTCGGCGGCATTCCCTGGCTGATTGCCTCAATAAAATCCGCATCCATATCAAATGCCTCAGTGTCACCGCTCTTCCTTTCCTCCACCTGTGTGATAAATCTATCCTTCTGTTCAATGGGGTCATTGAGCTCTGAGAATGCATTGCCTATTTCCATGCCTGCAATAACAGGCTCAAATCTTTCAACAACTCCGTCCTTTACCCTGTGTTTTTTTGCGAGAGGTGATATTTCAAATGGATGGTTTACAATAAAAGATGGATTAATTATTTTATTCTGGACAACCTCTTCAAATATTGCATCAATTACTTTGCCGAATGTTTTCTTATTTTCAATGTCAATCCCCAGTTCTTCGGCAATACCTTTCAGCTCATCTATTGACTTGCCTTTAAGATCATGGCCTGTTGCTTCTTCTATTGAATCATAGAAGTCAACCCTCTTCCATGGCCTTGTAAAATCCAATTCATTGTCCTGATATGTTATTTTCTTCTGAGGTACCAGGCGTTCAAATATCTCCTCAACAAGATCCATCATGTCATTGTAGTCAGCATATGCCTGATAGAATTCCACCTGTGTGAATTCCGGATTATGGGTTCTGTCTATTCCCTCATTGCGGAAATCCTTTGCAAATTCAAAGACCCTGTTGAATCCGCCTATTATGAGGCGTTTCAGATACAATTCATCTGCAATCCTCAAATAGAGATCCATATCAAGGGAATTGTGATGGGTTACAAAGGGTTCAGCAAATGCACCACCGTATATGGGCTGCAGTATGGGTGTCTCAACTTCAAGGTAATCATATTCTTTGAGTGTATTCCTGATAGTATCAATTATCTGAGCCCTTCTTGTAAAAGTTTCCTTGGATTTTTCATTCATGATAAGGTCAAGGTATCTCTTTCTGTATCTTATTTCCTTGTCCTTGAGTCCGTGGAATTTCTCAGGCATGGGCCGAATAGATTTTGAGAGCACTTCAAATGCTGATGTTTTTACTGTGAGCTCCCCTGTTCTTGTCTTGAATATTGGTCCTGTTGCACCGATAATATCACCAATATCAAGAAGCTTTGCTATTTCATAATGTTCTTCACCTATCTCATCCTTGCGCATATAGACCTGCATCTGTGAATCCTCATCAAGTATATCAAGGAACATCACCTTGCCGTGTCGGCGTTTTGACATAATCCTGCCTGCAAGAGACACTGGCTCCTTCTCAATGAATTGTTCGGGGGCTTTCAAAATATCTGATATGTTGTGGGTTTTCTTGTAGGCATATTTATAGGGTTCTACTCCCCTTTCTCTCATTTTATGTAAATTTTCTTCCATCTGCTTTATAAGAAAATTCCTGTCTTCAGTCACTACTACCTCCTGATTCCTTTGCTTTCATCATAAGATACTCTTTAATAAATCTGTCCAATTTACCATCCAGCACACTGTCCACATCACCTGTCTCATACTTTGTTCTGAGATCTTTTACCATCTTATAGGGGTAAAGCACATAAGACCTTATCTGATTGCCCCATTCTATGCTCTTCTTATCAGCCAGTTTTTTATTGAGTTTCTCTTCTTCTATCCTTCTGTAATGCTCATAGACCTTTGCCTTGAGTATCTTCATTGCATTGTCTTTATTCTGATGCTGCGAGCGTTCTGTCTGGGACTGGGCAACTATGCCTGAAGGTTCATGCGTTATTCTTATTGCACTGGATATTTTATTGACACTCTGGCCGCCCGGACCACTTGAACGGAATGTATCAATACGCAGCTCATTCTCATCTATTTCAAAATCTGTGTTCTTATCAATATCCGGATAAACATATACTGATGCGAATGATGTATGCCGTCTATTATTACTGTCAAATGGCGAGACCCTCACAAGGCGGTGTACTCCTATCTCAGCTTTAAGATAACCATAGGCATATTCACCTGATACATTTATTGTCACATTCTTGATACCAGCCACATCACCGTCTTCCCTGTCCATTACTGTATATTTGAATCCCTTGTTCTGGAAATATCTGATATACATCCTGAGCAGCATCTCTGCCCAGTCACACGATTCAGTACCGCCTGCACCCGGATGAATATTGAATATTGCGTCATTCTCATCCATTTCATCTGTAAGAAGCAGTTCTGTCTGAAGTTCATCTGACAGTTCAGTAATATTATCTATCATGTCCTCCATCTCATCCTGCATGGATTCATCAGCCATCTCAGAGAGTTCAACAGCAGATTCAAAGTCCTCTATAATGGAATTAAATGACTCTATCCTGTCCTTTAGAAGCTTCACTCTGCGCGATATTCTCGCTGCTTTTTTGGGATTGTCCCAGAAATTGGGGTCGCGCATCTTCTTTTCAAGTTTGGCTGCCTCATCTTCCCAAACATCGGTATCAACATGGGATTTGAGGTCTTCAACATTCTTCTCCAAATCATTCAGTTTTTCTCTTATCTTATTATCTAACATAGTTTCGTATTATAGTAATTAATAACCCCATAGTCAAGTGTTTACATATCGGTTAATAGGATTCTCCGGTATTTTGCATTCCTTATTGAACTTCTTTGATTATATATAGAATGTTCTGTGATTAACAGCAAAATTATCTTACTATTCCAGCTTATACAGATTTTATGCTGCCTTATTCTTTATCAGACATAAACCCTTTGATCTTATCTACTGACAGAACTTTTCCGGCAGATACAAGCTTTTCATCAATAACCAGTGCCGGTGTAATCATTACGCCGTATTTAACATATTGATTATGATCGGTTATCTTCTCAATCTCATAGTTCAGACCGAGTGACTCTGCTGCCTCTTTGGCATTTTCAGCAAGTTTTTTGCATTTGGGGCATCCGCCGCCCAGTATCTTTATTATCATTTAAACTCCTTGTTAACTTGTTATATATCCGAATATCATTCCTGCAATTGTTGACAGAATAACTACATAAGCAACAAACACAATTGTCTTTTTATTGCCCAACACACTTCTTATGACAAGCATATTGGGAAGGGAGAGTGCAGGTCCGGCAAGCAATAGTGCCAGAGCCGGTCCCTTGCCCATGCCGGCACTGAGAAGTCCCTGAAGAATAGGAACTTCAGTAAGTGTTGCAAAATACATGAATGCACCAACAATGGATGCAAAGAAATTCGCACCGAGGGAATTTCCCCCTACAAGGGAAGCAACCCAGTGATGCGGTATGATGCCGTTTCCGCTCCCGGGCATGCCCAAAAGAAATCCTGCTATCATTATGCCGCCCAGAAGCAATGGCAGTATCTGGAATGCAAATGAGCCGGTCTCGTCAAGCCA
>JAXHVG010000090.1:0-6507 GCA_034189245.1 Caldifarciminota bacterium | reverse complement strand
TGGATATGAAACCCGGTCAGTCCCGCAGCGGTTCAGTGGGCATAATAGGAGGCGGACCTGCAGGCATTACTGCAGCATACTATCTCTCCATGAGGGGCTTTGACACAGTACTATATGAAAGACATGACCGTATAGGCGGAATGACATATCTCGGCATACCGAGGTACAGATTGCCCCTTGATTCACTTGAACGCCAGCACGAACTCCTTGAGCAGGCGGGTGTGTCCATTAAACTCAATACAGAGATAGGCAGTGATATTGATTTCAGCACTTTGAAAGACAAGCATGATGCATTATTCATAGGCATTGGATATCATAAATCCAGGGAACTCGCCATTGAGGGCAATGACCTTCCCGGTGTCATGCAGGCAGCTGAATTTTTAAGGCGCATCAATACAGGCGAGTCAGTTGAAGTAGGTGAAAAGGTCATAGTGATAGGCGGGGGCAATGTTGCGATTGATGCAGCGCGTGTCTCAAAGCGCCTGGGAGCAGAGGTTGAGATATACTACAGAAGAAGAAAGGTTGATATGCCTGCTGACCGGGAGGAGATCACTGCAGCTGAATCAGAGCATATAAAGATAATTCAGCAGAATATACCGCTGAGATTTGAATACACTGACAAGGAGAAATCCTTTAAATACTACTGTGCTCCTGCTCAGATGGTTGAAGAGCCGGGCAAGAGCAGACCCAAACCTGTTATGATAGAGGGCGAGGTCTTCTGCATTGAGGATATAGACACTGTTATAATAGCTATTGGTCAGAATGCTGATGCTGACTTTATCGGTGATTATGATATACTGAATGAGAGGGGCAGTATGCCTGTTGATGACAATGGTATGACCCGGGAGGAAGGAATATTTGCAGGCGGTGATACTGTCAATAGCAAGAATGATGTGATATCAGCTGTAGCTGACGCATTGAAGGCAGTAAGAGGAATCACTTCATATCTGGAGAAGAATGCCGAAGAAAAACAAGAATAATATATCCGAGTCAACACTCCAGAGGATATCCGATTATCTCTGTGTCCTCAATTATCTCAAGGAACAGGGGGTTGAAACAATATCCTCCCGCATACTGTCCAAGATGATGAATATAAGTGATTCCCAGATAAGGAAGGACCTCTCGTATTTCGGGTCATTCGGCAAGAAGGGTGTGGGCTACAATGTAGATGAGTTCATTGAGGCAATAGAGGGCATCATGAATCTCTCTGAAGTTCACAGGGTGTGCATTATCGGTATGGGGCGGCTTGGAACTGCACTGATAAAATACAAAAGAATGCGGCAGACACCATTCAATATTGTTGCCGGTTTTGACAATGACCCCAATAAAATCGGAACCACAGTGAATAATATTGAAATATATGATATAGATAAAATAAAGGATATAAGCAGCAGGCTGAAGTGTGAAATAGCAATACTCACAGTACCCTCATATGTTGTTCATGAGATATATGCGAAGATTTCAGGCACATGCATTAAGGCTCTGCTCAATTTCACCCCGATTATTCTGACAGGAGGCAATGGACTGCTGGTGAGGAATATGGATTTTGTATCGGAACTCAAGATCATATCATATTATTTAAAGGAGAAACAATGATAATAAGGGTTAATGGCTTTGAGCCCCAAAGACCATTCTATATGTCCGAGGATGCAACTCTGATAGGTGATGTAAGATTCGGTGAGAAATGTTCTGTGTGGTTCAAAACAGTGCTGAGAGGGGATATCAAACATATTGAACTGGGAAATTACACCAATATACAGGATATGTCAGTAGGGCATGTAACAGAGGAACTGCCTGTAATACTGGGGAATTATGTTACAGTGGGCCATGGCGTCATTATGCACGGATGCACTGTCAATGACTGTACATTGCTCGGTATGGGAGCAACAATACTGGACAATACAGTGATAGGCAGGGGATGTATTATTGCAGCAGGGACAGTGATCAAGGAAAACAGTATAATACCCGATTTCTCTCTTGTTGCCGGTGTTCCCGGAAAAATAAAGAAAACAATGACCCCGGGTGTAATTGAAACATTAAAGGAACATGCAATGAGTTATGTAAAATACGCGGAGGATATGAAGAATGCGCAGATCATTGATTAGAATTACCCTTATAGCACTGCTCATTATAATTGCAGGGTGCTCAGTACTGAGAAAGGAGAACAAATACAAATCGGAATTTGACAATCTCACTGCACAGAGAAGGGAATTGAGGTCAATCATTGAAAAGAATAGAGTAACACGTCTGGATATTGCATATCTTACAGGCATATTCCTCCCCCTTGAAGACAATATCAGTATATCGGATATACCGTTTGACCTGAGAATCCATCTCTATCCCGGTCTTGCATACACTGCAGTAAGGCGCGGCATGATGAAGATCTTTCCCGACAGTTCATTCAAGCCGGATGAATATGTCAAGAGATATCAGCTTGCTATTTTCTTCACCAGATACATACTCTCCGCTGATCCCTTCTTTGATGCAGCTGCCCCTGATATTGAACTGAAGGATGTCAGCAGAGGGTTCTTTGCCTATAAACCCATTGTAACTGTGGTTGAAAGGGACCTCATTGAAACAGACAATGGTAATTTTTATCCCTTCGGTTATATTTCAGGCAGCCAGGCAGTTGAATATTTCTACAGATTATCAAGATTCTATTCAGATAGATGACATTGAAGATATCCCGCATTGGGAATAAGTCCATTTTAAGGAAATACGGCATTTCAAAGGGTGACAGTATTATTGCTGTCAATAAGAGACCCATTATGAATTATGAGGGCATTGTAACAGAGAGCAGCAATGATTATATGGATATAAGGATAATGAAGAGGGACGGGATTACTGTTGAAAAGAGGATTATGCGTAATGAGTATCATAGGATTGATATTGAATTTGAAGAAAAGCCCATGATGAGATGTGTCAATAACTGCATGTTCTGTTTCATAGACCAGAATCCCCCGGGTCTGAGGGAATCACTCTATATAAAGGATGATGATTACAGATTATCACTTCAATACGGTAATTATATCACACTGTCCAATCTCAACAGTGAAATGATAGAGGATATAATAAGCCATTCATTGAGCCCCCTCTATGTCTCCCTACACTCTGTGGAGGATGGTATGAGGAAGAGGATATTCGGCAGGTCCAATCCTCTCAGGACATTGGAGACCCTTATTGAAGCAGGTATTGAGATACATGCACAGATTGTGCTGATGCGCAATGTCAATGACAGTGTTCATCTTGAAAGAAGTATGGAGTATGCGAGAGAAAAGGGACTGGTCTCAACAGGCATTGTGCCTGCCGGACTTACACAGTACAGGACAGGTCTGCCGCATATTGAATCATTTGACAGTGATTATTTCAATGAACTGATAGAGTTCGTTGAATCATGGAAGGCAGATACCGGCTTTAACAGGATATACATTGCTGATGAGATATACCTTGCCTCAGAGAGGGAACTCCCGCCTGACAGTTATTACAATGATTATCCCCAGACAGACAATGGCATCGGCATGGTAAGACTATTTACTGATACAATTGCGGGGATGGGTAAGAATAAGCTGCCTGACAGGTATGCAGTACTGACAGGCATGCTCTTCGGGCATTATATCAGAGAGAACAGAATTATTGACGGCCATATTATACGCGCTGAGAATGCATTCTACGGCGGCAATGTCAATGTAACGGGACTGCTGACAGGCAGTGATATCATCAATGCACTTGAAAATTATCCTGATAGGGATATATTGATTACATCGGATATATTCAATGAAGACGGCTTCACACTTGACAATATGACATTGGATGATATTAACAGGCAAACAGGCAGGCGTATTGTCTGTCTTGACGATACCCGCGGTATGGAGGAGTATCTCATATGACAGTAGTAGCAATTATAGGAAAACCCAATACAGGCAAATCAACACTGTTCAATAGAATGATAAGCAGAAGGGAAGCTGTGGTCAATGCGGAGCCCAATGTGACAAGGGACAGGCATTACGGTTCATACTTCCACAGGGAGAGGACATTCCACATCATTGATACAGGCGGAATAGGTGAGGACTCTGACATACCCTTTAAGCAGAAGGTGGAGCAGCAGGTAGATATAGCAATCAATGAGAGTGATATTGTGGTCTTTCTTCTTGATAATAAATCAATGCCGGCACCGGATGATTATTATATTGCCGATAAATTGAGGAGAGCCTCAAAGGATATAATCATTGCAGCGAATAAATGCGATAATCTTGAGGATAATGTCAATCCTGACCTCTATACACTGGGAATGGGCGATATTCTACCTATATCAGCTGAGCATAAGTACAATACGGACAGATTGAAGGACCTGATTGCCGAGAAGACACCTGACAGGGAACCTATGCCCAGAGAGGGCATAAAGATAGCAGTAGTCGGCAAACCCAATGTAGGCAAATCCTCCTATATCAACAGGATTATCAATAGTGAGAGAATGATTGTATCAGAGATACCGGGAACAACCAGAGACAGTGTTGATACAGCAGTAAGGTATAATGAGAGGGATCTGATACTGGTGGACACAGCAGGCATAAGGAGGAGTGCAAGTATAAACAACCCCACGGAATACTATACTGTTCTGAGGACAAAACTCGCAGTAAAGCGCGCAGATGCTGTTATTGTGATCATTGATATCAAGGAATCAGTCACAAGACAGGACAAGAGAATACTCTCTGAGGTCTCCGGTTCACTCAAACCATTTGTCATTGCAATCAATAAAACCGATACTATTGACAGTTCCCGGAAGGATTACATATATTCACTTATTGAGAGTGATATTGAATTCACCGGTTCTGTACCGAGATACTTCATTTCAGTTGCAGCCGGGAGGAATCTCACGAAGGTCCTGGACAGTGCAATTGAACTCTTTGAGAAACTCCCTGTTCATTTCCCAAAGAGCAGACTCAATACACTGCTTTTTGAAATAGTGTCCGGAAGAAAGCATCCGGTAAGGAAGCACAAACACATAAGGTTCTACAGTTTGAAACAGGTCTCCGGCAATCCGGTCATATTCATAGTATATGTGAGTAATCCGGAATATATTGACAATGATTATAAAAGATATATAATGAATTCAATAAGGAAAGAACTGGGACTTGAAGGATTGAATATTGGTGTTAAATTCAGGAGGAGACATTGAGTATTTTTAAAATCATTATTTACATTCTAGCCACATACTTATTAGGAGGTATTCCATTTGCCTATATCAGTACCCGTATATTTATCGGAAGGGACATACGCAATGTGGGAAGCGGTAATGTGGGTGCTACCAATGTTTACAGGGCAGGCGGCTTAAAGTATGCTTTACCTGTATTTATACTTGATTTCCTCAAGGGCTTTATACCTGTATTCATATCACTCTATGTTTTCCCTTCAAATACACTGATATCTGTTATTATTGCCATATCCGCTGTTACAGGACATATCCTGAGTCCCTATCTCAAATTCAGCGGGGGCAAGGGGGCTGCAACATCATTCGGTGCATTCATTATAATAATGCCATTGCCCGTTATTATATGTTCTATCATATTCGTCATTATAGTGGCATTATCGCGCATGGTTGCACTCGGTACAATAACAGCTGCCATAATTCTCCCTGTTGCTTATATTATCATGGGATATATCATAGGGTTCAACCCGCCTCTGCCATTCTCTCCCATTTCAGCAGGTCTGATATTCCTCATGTGCCTCTTCATCATTTTCAGTCACAGGGCCAATATACGGCGCATTGTAAGGGGTGAGGAGAACAAGATATGAAGAAGACATACTACACAATATCAGAGGTCTCCGAAATGACGGATGTCAAGCCGTATGTTCTCAGGTACTGGGAGAAAGAGTTCCATGAACTGAGCCCGAGGAAACACTCATCAGGGAGAAGAATGTATATAGCTGATGATATTGAACTCATCAGGGAAATAAAGTATCTCCTGTATGAAAGGGAATTTACAATCAGCGGTGCCAATAAGGAGCTGAAGTCAAAGGAGAGGAATAAACAGCTTGACATTGATTTTACAGGCAATAGAGATAACGGGTATATAATCAGTCAATTAAAGGATATTAAAAAAATATTGGAGGGGAATGCAAATGAAAAATAAAGAGCGGCTCTATCTCATTACAGACAGTTCATCCATTGAATCATTGATTGAAAAATCATTCAGGACATACGGATTTATTGTGAGGACTGACAGTGATACCGGGCAATTCTCAGATAATATTATTGAATTCGGTCCGGATGTCATTGTCATTGATTCTGACATTAATCAGTTCAATATTGACGATATATGCAATTCTATAGAGAATTGTGAAAAACTATCCGACATACCCGTGATAATGATGACACATATTGAGGATGAGGAGATAATATTAACTGCATTGAGCAGATGCATATATGACTATGTATATAAACCCGTTGAACCCAATATACTGCACTCAAGGATAAGGGTGATACTCAGTATGAAGGCGAAATTCCGT
>JAXHVG010000009.1:0-2418 GCA_034189245.1 Caldifarciminota bacterium | reverse complement strand
ATCCCTATGCCGGATTGTATAATCTATGAATTCAATATTTTCTTTAACTATTGTGGTATCAAATTTATTTCGCAAATTAAAATTATTATTTTCAAAATCCGGATTAATAAAATAGCATATATGCGGAGCTTCAAGATCATAATAATTCAATCCATATCCAAATGAACTGATAAAGAGACAAATTATTGTTAGTGCAAATATTAAAAGTTTTGTTCCGAGATTCATAATTCCTCCTTTTGAATTATTTCTTCATACATAAATTATTGTAATCGTTTTTTTTTTGAGTCAATATGGTTTTAGTCAGTTGTAAAAATTTTGCAAGAGATTACCTTATCATTTGTTCTCTGAATTCCTTGACACTTGATTTTAATATATTATATTTACATTATGAATGTAAAAGAGATATTTGCTGATATACTGCCTGAGGAGAGGGTGTTGACTTCAGGTGAGATTCTTGATGATTATTCCACTGATGAATCATTTATCAGGCATTCAAAAGCTGTTGCAGTGGTATTCCCTGTCTCCACCAGGGAGGTATCGGATATACTGAGCACAGCTTATGAGAACAATATTATAATAATACCCAGGGGACTGGGCACAGGTCTCTCAGGAGGCGCAATCCCCATTGAACCATCAGTGATTGTATCAATGGAGAAAATGAACAGGATACTGGAAATTGACACTGACAATCTGATGGCTGTTGTCCAGCCCGGTGTCATTACAGGTGAACTGCAGAAAGCAGTTGAGGAGAGAGGATTATTCTATCCCCCTGATCCGGCTTCACTGGAATCCTGTTCAATCGGCGGTAATATCGCAGAGGCATCAGGCGGTCCCAGAGCTGTCAAATACGGCACTACAAGGGACTATGTCAGAGGATTACAGTTCGTAACACCCCCGGGTGATATTATGCGGCTGGGCGGCAAGATAAAGAAGGATGCAACAGGTTATGCACTGAAGGATCTTATTGTGGGCTCAGAAGGAACACTGGGCATTGTCACAGAGATCACACTATCTTTAATCCCCCTGCCCTCACATTATACGGATCTCCTTGTACCATTTGATTCAATGGATGATGCGGCAAGAACAGTATCTGATATTGTAAAGAGCAGAATAATACCATCCACTATTGAATTCATGGAGGAGAGGGCTCTTCAGACTGCCTACAGAATGCTCGGCAGTGATGCAAAGACCAATCAGGGGACAGCCCAGCTGCTTATAAGGGCAGATGGTTTTGACAGTGACAGTGTGGACAGGCAATGTGAACGCATCGGCGAGATATGCCTAAACAATAATGCGATTGATGTATTTGTCGCTGACTCAAAGCAATTCCGGGATATACTGTGGAGTGCCAGGAGAAGCCTTCATGATGCTGTTGTTGACATGTCAATTGAAATGGAGAGGGAGGATGTTGTTGTCCCTCCTGCTGCACTGCCGGAACTTGTGAGAAGAATAAAGAAGCTTGAGGAGAAATACGGTATAATGATTGTGATATTCGGGCATGCCGGTGACGGTAATGTACATATTAATATACTCAAGACAGAGGAGAATAAAGAGAGTTTTGACCGTAATCTCAAGGACCTTGTGAAGGATATTATGGTGATAACACTGGAACTGGGCGGGAATCTCTCCGGAGAACACGGAATCGGTCTCTTTAAAAAGCGCTTCATGCACATGGCATTCACAGAACCTGCACTGGATATTATGCGCGGTATAAAGAAGGTCTTTGACCCGAAGAATCTTTTTAATCCGGGAAAGATACTGCCATGAAGATCAAATGGAGCATCCTGTCTGCACTGATTCTGCTCTACAGCATATCCATTAATGCCTCTGATATTATTTTTGACAATAATGATATTTATTCCTATATCAATAGTAATCACGGGAAATCGGTTTATATATCCGACATTGTTTCATCCAATCAGACAGTATTGCGCATCATTGAAACAGGCAGTGATATCATTGTGCCGTTTTCATCATTCTACAAATCATATTCCAAACACTGTACTCTCATTGAAAACAATATTAATTTATATGCTGTTGATAGAACAGTGCCATTCTCCCTCATTTTATGTAAAGATCAATTTCTTATGGGGGATTTCACTCTATGCGACAGGGAGTATTTAGGGAATTCCTTTATGATCATATCAGGCAGTGATGAAATGCTCACACTATTGAAGCAATACGCTGATTCCCTTAAACAGAATGCTGTTCAGGTAAATGATATCGGATCAGTAGACAGACAGCAAATACATTCAGAGCCCGCTCAATTTGTCAATAAGATGATCACATTAAGAGGCACTATTGATAATATCAGGGAGATATCCGGCTCACAGATGTTTCTTCTCAATATGCAGGATACTGTAAATCCAGTAACCATAGTCATTTTCAATGATATTGCAGAGAGTATCATTGCCTCAG
>JAXHVG010000089.1:0-2479 GCA_034189245.1 Caldifarciminota bacterium | reverse complement strand
CCTGAAGGATCAGTCCCGCTATATAAGATCACAGTTCCGCCGCATGCTGATGGAGGAAATTGCCAGGACATCCGGTCAGACAGGTCTTATAGGGGATATAGACATACCCGTGAAATTCGGCCAGCTGGAATCATTCCTCGGTGAGGGAAGCAAGCTTATTGTGGAGGGCTCAGAGAGGGTTGAGTTCAATGGGTCAAAGACCATTGACCTCAATGAACTGGAATCAGAACAGGAGAGTAATTCATGGCTCCCACAGTTTGTACCGTTTCAGCACCTCATTGTCAATGTGAGGGGTACTATCGGAGAGAGGATTGAGGTCAATCTCAAGCATAATTCCCAGACAGACAGGGAGAGTGACAATACAGTAAAGATACAGTACACGGGTCCTGAGGATGATATCATCCATACAGTTGAGGCAGGTGACATCAATCTTTCACTGCCCGGTGTGAAACTCATAGGCGCTCCGCCTCAGCATAAGGGACTGTTCGGACTGAAGACAACAGGTCAGCTGGGGCCGGTCAATTTCACTGCAATTGCCAGTAAGGAAACAGGGGAATCCAATACATCCACATTTGAAGGCAATACAAAATCCGATTCAATACTGAGATATGATTTTGAATTTTCAAAGAACCGTTTCTTTGTTTCCGGTATTTCCTCATCCGATTCACTGATTCAGTTAAAACTCTATATGGATGATGCCAATGGCTACAATAATGAGGCAGACGGTGCAGTGCCGGGTCAGATAACAGCACCGGGGACTGACTCAATTATTTATACGGGTTTTTTCAATGAACTTACTGCAGGTGAAGCCAATGACTATGTGATGGGTCCGGGCAATACATATATTGAACTCATGAGACAGCTTGATATTCAGGAAGTTCTCGGTGTGAGCTATATTGTCAAGAGACAGAGCGGAACAGTGGACACTATAGGCAATGTTGTTTATGAGACAGGGGATACACTGATAATATCCGGGCTGAAGCTTCCGGAGGATTTCCCCGGTTCACCGACATGGGACTATATGATGAAGAATGTATATATGTTCAGTGCAGGCAATATTGTGCCGGAAAGTTTTAATCTGACAATCAAGAAGGTCAACAATTCCTCTGGTGATGATTATGAGCTGGAAAACGGCACCCCGTATCTCCAGATACTGGGACTGGACAATAATAAGGACGGTATAGTTGATTACAATTATGTCAATTTCAACAGGGGATATATAATATTCCCCAACAGCAAACCCTTTGCTGATTCCCGGCTTGAAGAACCGCTCACTGAGATATACAATACAAATGAAACAGGATATGATATAGGAAGACTGTACTATCTCCGGATATCATACAGGGGTTCACAGTCCGTCTATTCACTCGGCCGGTTCAATATACTGGAGGGCTCAGAGGTCGTTACTGTAAATGGTGAGACAATGGTCAGAGACAAGGATTATACAATTGATTATGAATACGGTATAGTGACATTCCTCACTGATGCAGTCAATTCGCCTGAAGCTGACATACAGATAGATTACCAGTACACACCGTTTCTTTCAATGGCATCAAAGAATCTACTCGGATTCCACATGGATTACAATCCGACGGAGAATCTTACTTTCAATACCAATTGGATGTACAGGACATTGTCGTATAATCTGGAGGATTACCCGCGCATAGGGGAGGAACCTCAGGAGGCACTGGCAGGCGAATTTGATTTCAGCTACAATAGGGATATTTATCTGCTCAGTGATCTGGTCAATAAGATACCGACATACAATTCCCAGCAGTTAGCCCATTTCTCCGTAGTCACAAAAGCCGGTATTTCCTATCCAAATCCCAATACAACAGGTAAAGCGTATATTGAGGATATGGAGAATATTCTCAATGAGAATACACTCTCATCAGAGAGAAGGCTCTGGTACTTCGGCTCACTGATAGGCGGTTATCAGGCAGAGAATCTCTCAGACAATTATTTCTGGTATAATGAGAGGGAGCTTATGGGTGATATAAATGATCAATTGCCTGTACAGGACAGGGCAAGTGATGTCAGTATAATGAATATTGTTATGACACCCCGGACAGGAAATGAGACAAATACATTTGTCTCCCTCAATAATTTCATGTCAAAAACAGGTATTGACCTCTCCGATATGCGGTTTCTTGAGGTCTGGGTAAGGGGTGATAATGGGACACTCACTGTGGATATAGGGAAGAATATACCCGAGGATATGCTGAGAAGGGATAAGAACAATGAACTGGTCGGTCAGGGTATTCTCAATACAGAGGACAAGAATAAGGATGGTGTGCTTGACATTGATGAGGACACTGGTCTGGACGGTGCTGCAGGTAATGACAATATAAGTGTGTCCGGTGATGATGGAAATGATGATTATGAATACTCATCCCAGCATCCAAATGATTATTCCAAGATCAATGGTACAGAGGGAAACAATATACTTGATACAGAAGACAAGAACGGAGACCTGAGG
>JAXHVG010000088.1:0-11800 GCA_034189245.1 Caldifarciminota bacterium | reverse complement strand
TAAAGGACCGTCCCCGGGATATGGAATATCTATTGATTTATTGCCCATATTTGCTAATATAATCTACATGATAATACTTAAAAGCAATGCAATGAAAGAATGGTTCAATCAGAAGAATGTATTCTTTATTCTGTCAATGGGCAGGTCAGGGACAAAATTTCTCGCATCACTGATTGATTCTGCCCGGTCCATAGGTTCCATACATGAATTCTATCCGGATTATCTGTTCTATCAGGCATTTTTCAGGAGTGCAAAGGCATCGGATTACTATATAAAGCACCTGCGTATGCCCTATATCTATATGAAAAACAGCAGAAGGGATATAGATACCTATGGCGAGGTCAATTCCGTATTGAGACGTAATGCGCATTCTCTGAAGAAATTTATGCCGCATGCCAAAATCCTGCATCTTGTCAGGAACCCCAAGGATGTTGTGCGGTCAATGATGAACCGTAAGACCATGAGATGGTATGACGGGGTCACGAAATTCGTCAGGCCGCCCAGAGGGGATATGTATTATGACAAATGGCCTGAGATGGACAGGTTTGAACGCATATGCTGGTACTGGAGAAGCGAGAATGATTACATAAGGGAATATGCAGACAGGACAGTGAAGTTTGAGGACATGCTCACGGATTATGATTATTTCAATAATACAATGAGTATGATCACAGGCCATACTATTGACAAAGCAGTATGGATGGATAAAGTTAAGAAACCGAAGAATGTTTCCGCCTCGTATTCATTCCCTGAATATGACAAGTGGAATAAAGCACAAAAGGATGCATTCAGTAAAATATGCAGTAAAGAGATGCGCATATACGGATATGAGTATTAAGGAGTATTTATGCAATACAATGATGAACTTGAAGCAGCAGCATCACTGGCAGTAAAAGCCGGCACTGAGATAATGAAGATCTATACAGGTGATTTTTCCGTAGAACTGAAGGATGACAAGACACCGCTAACTGAAGCGGATATGAAATCAAATGAAATTATTGTCAATGAATTATCAAGGAGATTTGACCACGCTATTCTTTCAGAGGAGAAGAAGGATGACCGGAGCAGACTTGACAGAGATACAGTATGGATAATTGACCCGCTTGACGGAACAAAGGAATTCGTCAAGAAAAATGGTGAGTTTACTGTCAATATTGCACTTGCTTATAAAAAGAAACCTGTTCTGGGTGTTGTGTATTCCCCTGTAAAGGGAGAACTCTACTGGGCTCACACTGGTGAGGGGGCATATATACAGCATGGAGGAAGAAGCAGACGCATTCATGTTTCAGATAAAACAAAGGATCTGATTCTGGTAATGAGCAGGTCCCATGCATCTTCAAAACTCAGTCAATTCATTGAAAGAAACAGTGATTATATTTCATCAAAGAGGCAGGCAGGCAGTTCATTGAAGGGCTGCATGGTTGCATCCGGTGAAGCAGATATCTACATGCGGTACAATCCGACCAATGAATGGGACACCTGCGCAATGCACTGTATTGTGGAGGAGGCAGGAGGTATATTCAGGCAGATGGACAATACACCTCTGCTCTACAACCGCAAGGATGTTGTTAATAAGAAGGGATTCTTTGCAATAAACAGAAATCATCATTTCATTATCAATGGAGATTAGAATGAATCATTTGAAAAAACTGGAGAATGACAGTGTTTACATATTGAGGGAGGCATACAGCAATTTCAAAAGCCTCTGCATGTTGTGGTCAATAGGCAAGGATTCAACAGTATTGCTCTGGCTTGCAAGAAAGGCTTTCTTCGGACATGTGCCTTTCCCCCTGATACATATAGATACGGGATTCAAGATTCCGGAGATGATTGAGTACAGGGACCGCCTCACAAGGGAGTGGCATCTTGATATGATATACGGGCAGAATAAAAAAGCCCTTCAGAATAAAGAAACATTTCCTGATGGTAATGCCACGCATCTTGAATGCTGTAAAAAACTCAAGACAGAGGCATTGAGGAATACACTGAGCGGGGACTGGCCCAGATACAGATTCAATCATGCTGCTGATAAATACGAGATTGACAGTAATAAAGAACCTTTTACCGGTGTTATAGCCGGAGTGAGATCTGATGAAGAGGGGAGCAGGTCCAAAGAGAGGTATTTCTCACCCCGTGATGTCAATAATGACTGGAATATTGAGAATCAGCCCCCTGAATTCTGGAATCAATTCAAGACAGAATTTGCACCGGGTACGCATGTGAGAATACATCCGCTTCTGGACTGGACAGAGACCAATATATGGGAGTACATCCAGTCAGAGAATATACCGGTTGTGTCACTATATTTTGACCGGGGCAGCGGCAGGAGATACAGGTCTCTGGGCTGTGCACCCTGCACAATGCCCATAGATTCCACTGCTTCAAATGTTGAAGAGGTAGTGGCTGAACTCAAGACAGGCAAATTGTCAAGGATTGCCGAACGTGCGGGCAGGGAACAGGACAAGGAAGACGGAGGCGGTCTGGAGGAATTAAGAAAAGACGGATACATGTGAGGTATATATGACCGGCAGAGAGAACAGGGATATGAAAATAGCAATTGTGGGGCATGTTGACCACGGCAAAAGCACTATCATAGGAAGGATGCTGGCTGACACGGATTCACTGCCTGAAGGCAAACTGAAAAGGGTCAGGGAAAACTGCAGGCGGACTTCAAGACCATTTGAATATGCATTCCTCCTTGATGCACTCAAGGATGAACAGTCACAGGGAATTACAATTGACTCAGCCCGTATATTCTTTTCAACTGATAAGCGTCAATATACAATACTGGATGCACCCGGACATATTGAATTTCTCAAGAATATGGTTACCGGTGCTTCAAATGCTGATGCTGCACTGCTTGTCATTGATGCTGATGAAGGCATAAAGGAGAATTCAAAACGGCACGGCTATCTCTTGTCAATGCTCGGCATTAAACAGATTGCAGTTATAATAAATAAAATGGACCTTGTGGATTATTCACGTGATGTATTCAACAGTATAGAGACCGATTACAGGGAGTTCCTCTCAGATATCAATATTGAGACGGATATTTTCATACCAGTGAGCGGACTGAAGGGCGATAATATTGTAGCTCCCTCCCCCAATATGAAGTGGTTTGACGGCATGACTGTCATAGATGTTCTGGATTCACTTGACGCATCACTGCCTGAAACAGACAAGGCCCTGAGAATACCTGTCCAGGATGTATATAAGTTCACAAGGGATGGTGACAACAGGCGGATTATTGCAGGTAAGATTGAAACAGGTATTATCAATGTGAGTGATACATTGATGTTCATGCCTTCAGGCAAGAAGAGCACAGTCAAGACAATTGAATATTTTAATGGTGATAAGGGAAAGATTGACAGGGCAGGCAACAGCACCGGGTTTACACTGACAGAGCAGATATATGTAAAGAGAGGCGATATTGCATGCAGAATAGATCAGGATATGCCGGAGATATCAAGAAGGATAAAAGCCAATATATTCTGGCTGGACAGGGAGCCGCTGGAAATGGAACGTGAGTATATTATAAAGCTCGGGACACAGAAGATACCATTTACAGTAGAGAGTATTGAAAAGGTCATTGATGCTTCCGATCTCTCCTTTACCAGTAAAGACAGGGTGGAGCGCCATGATGTTGCTGAGTGCATATTGACTCTCAAAAAGGAACTTGCCTATGATATCATAGACAATAATCAGATGACAGGCAGGTTTGTTATTGTGAACAATTACGAGATATCAGGAGGCGGCATTATACCGGAGGTCATATCCGACAGGCAATCCTGGGTCAGAGACAAGGTTATTACAAGAAATGAGAAATGGATTATCTCTGATATTACCAAGAAATCAAGAGCAGGCCGCTATAATCAGAAAGCGTCCATTGTCTTCATTTCAGGAGAGAAGGGTTCAGGCAGAAAACTCACTGCAAGAAATCTTGAGAAGATGCTGTTCTCTCAGGGTAAACTGGTATATTATATGGGAATGGGCAATGTGCTTTATGGTGTGGATGCCGATATCAAGGAACAGGGGATTGTGAAAGACAAGAAAGAGCATCTCAGGCGTCTGGGTGAAATAGCATATCTCATGATGGATGCAGGCATGATAATCATTATCACTGCACTGGATCTTACCAGTGATGAGATTGAGCTGGTACAGACAGTAACAGAGAGTGATAATATATTCACTGTATGGATGGGTGATGACATTACAACAGATATAGAGCCGGATATAAGAATACCCTCTGCTGACAGTAAGGACAGTGTAGAGAAGATTGAAGGACTGCTCATAGAAAAGGGCGTAATCTTTGATTACAATTGATATGGATAAACATATTAAATGGCATAAGGGACATATCACACGGGAGCAGAGGGAAGAACTTCTCGGACAGAGAGGAATTGTTGTCTGGTTTACCGGCCTGTCCGGTTCAGGTAAATCCACTCTGGCTGTTGCTGTTGAGAAGGCATTGCATGAGAGCGGCTTGCTTACATTCAGGCTTGATGGCGACAATATCAGGCACGGTCTCAACAGTGACCTGGGGTTTTCCTCTCAGGATAGGGATGAGAATATAAGAAGGGTCTCTGAAGTGGCTGCACTGATGGCAGATGCAGGCATCATCACACTTGCCTCATTCATATCACCATTCAAGAAAGCTCGGGATTATGCAAGAACCAGGGTGCCTGAGGGCAGATTCATTGAAGTATATGTGAAGGCATCACTGGATATATGCAGACAGCGCGATCCCAAGGGATTGTACACAAAAGCGGAAAATGGCGAGATAGAGGAATTCACGGGGATCAGTTCACCCTATGAGGAGCCTCTAAGCCCTGAAATTGTAATAGATACAGAGAATATGACTATTGATGAAGGTGCTGAACTGATTACCGGCAATATTATATCTCTGTCAGATAAAAAGTAAGCAAACAGCAGAATATGCATAATGGTCTTGATTAAGCTCTCTTATATATTATATTATACACATGTTTAAAAATATAAGCCGTTTTCTGGCTGAAAACAGTATTGAGTTAAAGGGCAAGAGAATAATTGCCGGATTCTCCGGTGGTCCGGATTCAATGCTGCTGATTCACTATCTCCTACATCTGAGGCAGGCGGGTGATGTGGTATTCAGGATAATGCACCTCAATCACTGTGAAAGGCCTCAGGCAGACAGTGAAGAATCATTTGTCAGTGAGTTCTGCACAGTACATGATATTGACTCAAGCCTCTATAAATACAATATACCAATGTCTCAACAAACAGCTTCTTTGGGATTTGAAATGGCTGCACGCAATAAAAGACTTGAACTCTTTGAGCATGACATCGGGAAATTCAATTATGACTATGTTCTTACAGGCCATAATATGACAGACAGGATAGAGACATTCCTTATCAATATGGAGAGGGGAAGCGGGCTCAATGGCCTTGTAGCAATGAAGGTCAAGAGGGATAAATTTATCAAACCCCTTCTCTTCCTCACAAAAAGACAGATTGAAAACCGGCTCAATAAAGAAGGGATAGAGTATATCACTGATAAGACCAACAGAGACGAGGTCTATGCACGCAACAGGATAAGACATAACGTCATACCTGTTTTGGAAGATTATATTGAAGGCGGACTGCCGGGCATTGCCGGAACACTGGATATACTTGAACAGTACTCTGAAGCAATGGAGTTCTTTGCAGGGCAGTATCTCAGTGATATTGTAATTAAGAAGCATAATAGTGATATTATTCTTGATATTGACCGCTTAATCATATATAATAATAAAATATCAAAAATTCTTATCTATTATGCCCTGAATGATCTTTACAATCTAAACAGCGGAATAATCAGTGAGATAGATAAAATTGCACGGTCGCGCAAACAGTCTCTCATTAAGCGGTTTAAGCCATTTACAGTAATGAAGGACTATACCAGACTGACAGTATCTGCGTGTCCCATTGATAAGGAAGACAAACCGGATGCAGTCAAACTGGAACCGGGCAGTGAAATCAAATGGGGTGATTATACTATTGGAGCCCGGTGGACTCAGTCCCCTCATTTTGATGATCCCAATACTGTCTATCTGCCTTCTGATGCATTCAAAACTCTCACCATAAGACCGAGGGAATCGGGAGACAGATTCAGACCATTCGGTCTGGACGGTACTGTCAAGATAAGCCGGTATTTGTTGAATAAGAAAATACCTGCTGTCAAAAGGGACTCAATTCCGCTTATTGTAAATGAGAAAGATGAAATACTGTCAATTGCAGGATACAGGAGAACAGATAAATACAGAATAAACAGTCAAAAGGAGATACTGGAAATTTATGTCAAAGAAAATCAGTACACTGATAGATGAAGACGAGCTGAATAAAGCCATTACGGCTCTCGCATCCCGGCTGGAGGAGGAGTACAGGGGAAAAGCCCCTGTATTCATTGTGATACTCAAAGGCGCATTTGTTTTTGCATCCAGGCTTCTTCTCAAAATGGATATACAGCTCAATGTGGATTTTATGGTCATCTCATCATACGGCAGCCGCAAGGTCAGTTCAGGCATTGTCCGTATTGAAGAGGACCTTACAATTAATATTGAAGACAGGCATGTGGTTATTGTTGAGGATATTATTGACACAGGAACAACACTGTCATTTCTCAAGAAGAAGGTGCTTGCCAATAATCCCAAATCACTCAAGATAATCACACTGCTGGATAAGCCCTCAAGAAGGAAAACCGAACTTATACCCGATCATTCTTGTTTTGAAATAGAAGACCGCTTTGTTGTCGGTTTCGGGCTTGACCATGCACAGTATTACAGGAATCTGCCCTTTGTGGGCATTTTAATGGAGGAATAATGAAAAGATTCAAACCGCAGGGCAGCCAGTGGAGGTCAATATTTATCTGGATATCCCTCATTGCTGTTTTTATAATAGTCAGTATTGTCTATTCTTCATTCAATAATCAATATGAGGAAATTGAGTATTCTCAATTCAATAAAGAACTCAATGCAGGGAAGATAGAGTCTGTGACAATAACCGGTAAGGATATTTCAGGCAGATACAGGGATGCTGAGAAGGGTTTTAAAACCCGCATACCTTATGAAGATAGTGATCTGATAAGGGAAATGGTGGAGATGAATGTGGAGATTTCCGTGGAACCGCCGGGCAGCTTCTGGTCAAATGTGCTGCCTTATCTGCTTCCTATAGTAATGTTCGCATTCTTCTGGTTCCTCATATTCCGTCAGATGTCATCAGGCCAGAATAAGGCATTCCGTTTCGGTAAATCCAAAGCAAAGATGGTTCTTATGCCCAAGGTCAAGTTCAGTGATGTGGCTGGAGTCAAGGAGGCAAAGGCAGAGCTCAGTGAAATAGTTGATTTTCTCAAACATCCCGGGAAATATACACGCCTCGGGGGCAAGATACCCAGGGGTGTTATCCTCATGGGCGCACCGGGAACAGGCAAAACACTGCTGGCAAAATCTGTTGCAGGCGAAGCAGGCACGCCATTCTACACAATATCGGGTTCTGATTTTGTTGAGATGTTTGTCGGTGTCGGGGCCTCAAGGGTGAGGGACCTTTTCAATAAAGCAAAGGCCAATTCCCCGTCAATAATCTTCATTGATGAAATAGATGCAGTGGGCAGACACCGCGGTGCAGGCATAGGCGGGGGACATGATGAGAGAGAACAGACATTGAATCAATTGCTCGTTGAGATGGACGGTTTTGACACGAATGAGGGTGTCATAATAATGGCTGCCACAAACAGGCCGGATATACTGGATCCCGCTCTTTTGAGACCAGGCAGATTTGACAGAAGGGTCATTGTCAACAGGCCGGATGTCAGAGGCAGAGAGAAGATATTTGAAATACATACGAGGAAGATCCCGATCAGTGATGATGTGGACTTTATTATCCTTGCAAAAGCCACTCCGGGTTTTGTCGGAGCTGATATTGCCAATATGGTCAATGAAGCAGCGCTTCTTGCTGCGCGCAGAGACAAGAAACAGGTGGAGATGGAGGACTTTGAGGAAGCAAAGGATAAGGTTATTATGGGCCTTGAGAGAAAATCAGCAGTGATATCCGATGAAGAAAAGAGAATAAGCGCCTATCATGAATCAGGCCATGTGATAGCATCAAAATTTTCAAAACATGCTGACAGTGTTCATAAGGTCACTGTCATTCCCAGAGGCAGGGCACTGGGTGTCACGCAGTATCTCCCTGAGGATGACAAGCACATGTATTCCAAGGACTATCTGCTTGACCAGATAGTTTCACTCTTGGGCGGAAGGGCTGCTGAGACACTGATACTGGAATCAGTCACAACAGGTGCAGGTAATGATATTGAACGTGCAACAAAGATTGCCCACAAGATGGTCTGTGAGTGGGGAATGAGTGACAAAATAGGCCCGCTGTCATATGCAGATCCCAATGACAATATATTCCTCGGCAGGGAGATATCCCAGCATAAGGATTATTCCGATGAAACAGCATCTGTTATAGACAGGGAGATAAAGGACATAGTCAATACTGCACTCAATAAGGCAAGCAAGATCCTGGGTGAGCACAGGGATATACTTGAACGCATGGCTGAAGCATTATTGGAACGCGAGACACTGAATCAGGAAGAGATAGATATGGTCATTGAGGATAAGGAACTGCCCCCTATTGAAGAAGAGATTGAAGAAGAGGAGAATGCAGACGGAGAAGAGATTCAAGAGACAGAAGATAAGAATAATGAAGATGAAGCGGATAAAGCGGATGGAGAAAATGATGGAGAAAATAGATAAAGAGAAAATAAAGAGAGGCATGGAGATGATACTGGAGGGTCTGGATATAGACCTTGACAGTCCCAATTTCAGGGATACCCCGCAGAGGGTAGCTGACATGTACTCAGAGATATTTTCCGGTCTCATGAGGGATGTGAAGAAAGACATCAAGCTCTATGAGACAAAGAATCAGGATGAAATGATCATACTGAGGGATATACCCTTTTATTCAATGTGCGAACACCACCTTCTGCCATTTTACGGTGTTGTGCACATTGCATATATACCAAAGGAAAATAAGATAACCGGTTTCTCCAACCTCATTGAAGTTGTGGATACAATGTCCAAGAGGCCTCAGATACAGGAACGCCTTACAACTGATATTGCGGATACACTTGTCAAGCTCCTCAATCCGAGGGGCATATTTGTCATAGTGGAAGCAGAACAGCTCTGCCTCTATATGAGAGGTATAAAGAAACCGGGCACATACACAATCACATCAGCCATAAGAGGCATAATGAAGAATGATATTACACGCGAGGAAGCACTCAATCTCATAGGAGCAGGCAGGAAGAATATATGAAGATCTATCTGCTGAGGGATGAAGATAATGATTACAGTGACTATATTGAGGCAACAGGAGCTGATGCATTCTGTATTGACCTTCTCAATAACAAGATCAAAGCGCCTCTTTTCTACCTGAAGGATATCAGGATTGAGGCAGCCAATATTATCAAACAGGAAGCACTCTCTGTAGGGGGTGATGTTGCAATACACAGGGATGTGATATCAGGCAAGAAGAAATTCTCCGATGCAGTTATGATATGCAACAGGGCGCAGATAATGAAGATGGCTGTCAAACTCAAAGCCCAGCCATTCTCACTCAGTTCAATGATGGAGAGTATAATTGCAATTCTCAGCAGTGAACCGTATTGGTCTGTCAGGGGCGGAAACATTATGAATAAGCCGTTTCTCATAATGGGCATATTGAATGTCACACCTGATTCATTCTATGACGGCGGCAAATATTCCGGTATTGATGATATTTTAAAGCACACCGGAAGGATGATTGAAGAGGGTGCTGACATTATTGACATAGGGGGACAATCAACAAGACCCGGTTCTGATGAAATAAGTGTCAAAGAGGAAATGGAGAGGGTATTGCCTGTTCTGCAGTCTTTGCGCAGCAAATTCCCCGGTATCTGCATATCAGTGGACACATACAGATCGGAAACGGCTTCTGCTGCAGGTGACGCAGGAGCTGATATAATCAATGATATAAGCGGATTCAATTTTGACAAAAATATGGCTGAGACAATTGCATCTAAGGGAATGTCTGCTGTTGCAATGCATATAAAGGGAACACCGCGGAATATGCAGCGCAATCCCGAATATGAGAATTTGATGTTTGAGATAACCGATTATCTGGAAGATTCACTGGGAAAAGCCCAAGAGGCCGGCATGGACATTAAGAGTATTGCCATTGACCCCGGTATCGGATTCGGGAAAACAGTGGATCATAATTTTGAAATACTTTCAAAAATACCTGTGCTCAAATCATTGAAAAGACCTGTGCTGATCGGTGCATCCAACAAGAGTTACATAGGCAAGTATCTGGGGCTGGAGAAAGAGATGCGGATGACACCCACTGCTGTATCCAATGCAGCAGCATATTTAAATGGTGCAAGGATATTCCGTGTGCATAATGTCAGAGAGAACTTTTTAGCACTAAAGACAGTGGAGAAAATAGAGAGATGTTCAGTTTTACACTGATAGATGTCATTGATATTGCAATAATAACAATAGGCATTTATCAATTGCTCAAATTCATCAAGGGAACAAGGGCAATGCAGATGTTCATAGGTCTGCTTTTTATATTCTTTATTACATTCATTGCCAATATATTCAATCTCTCCGGTTTGTCCTGGCTTCTTAATTCACTCAAGACAGTATGGATAATAGCATTTGTCATACTCTTTCAGCCTGAGATCAGGAATGCCCTCACCATGCTCGGGAAATCAAGATTAGTCCGTTATTTCTATGAGGAGAGCAGGAAGACATTTATTGACAGAATTGTGCGTTCTGTGCAGAATCTCTCAGACAGGGGCATAGGCGCACTGATAGTGCTTGAGGGCAGAATAGGACTGAAGAATATCACAATGTCGGGCATAGAACTGGATGCTGAACTCAATGCAGAACTCCTTGTGTCAATATTCTCCAAGAAATCCCCGCTTCATGACGGTGCTGTTGTTATCAAGGATGAGAAGATCACTGCTGCAGCATGCATACTGCCGCTTTCCGAGAACCCTCTTCCCGATATCAATCTCGGTACGCGCCACAGGGCAGCACTCGGTCTGTCCGAGGAGACAGATGCATTTATCATAGTGGTCTCAGAAGAGAGAAGGACAATATCCATTGCACATAAGGGTAATTTAAACAGAGGAGTGGATACCATTGCACTCAAGAAACAGATCAGCAAATTCTATCTGTAAATTAACAGTAATTGCCTTTACTGTTATACTGGTTATTAATATCAATAGTTCATATATAAATTTTTATGACAACGATAAAGTTATATACGATAATGAGCATTTGTCCGATATAATGAAAATAGCAATACCTGTAACAGCTGCTTCAGCAGCTCTTATTATTGCAACCAATGGTGATTACAGGAATTATTTTGCGTCCAGATGGGCAAAATTCACCAGTCCTCAGCATGTCTCTCCTGACCAGGCAGTTGATTTCCATTTCAGATCGTGGGAGGATATGAAGAATCAATACACGCATTGTGACAGGGGGGTTCATCTGGTCTACTCATATATACCTGTCATACCTGCAACAATACCAGAAGCACCGATAACAGACCAGTTGGACAGACCGGATCTGTACCGGCCATTTGCCAGTATTGAGTATGTCTGTTCCAGCAAAATTGCTGCAGGTATGACAGGTATATATGAGTAGACCAGATGAACCCCCCTGTCACAATGCGTGTATTGATTCTTCATATCCTCCCACGATCTGAAATGGAAATCAACTGCCTGGTCAGGAGAGAC
>JAXHVG010000087.1:0-3121 GCA_034189245.1 Caldifarciminota bacterium | reverse complement strand
AGCATAACCGAATTGTGAACTGGTGAGGAAGAAAACATCATTCTCATCATAGGCATCAGGCCTGCCTGCTTCTGTATATGCCTCTTTGACAACCTCTTTGGCGACTGTCATGACAATGGGATCCCTGTTGGGGACAATGATCCTTGACTCATACTCAGCAACCTTCTTTGCAACAGGTCCCAGTATATTGAGTGATGCAATTGTTGCAATATCTGACATTGTGGAAATTCCCGGAATATACAGTATCGGCTTGCCCATTTCAGTTGCCCTGCCCACTGCCTCATCCAGTGCATCAAGACCGGATATCTTCCTGAGGAAGAATTCCCTGCCTCGTCTTACTGCCTGTACAAAGAATATGATGAGCCCCATATAAGCAATGATCATCAGAAGGAGTATTATCTTGTCCTTCTTGAACCAGTTTGCTTCAGGAGAAACAGGCATTGAACTGACAGGTTCAGTTGATTCAATACCTTCTCTGTTCACATTCACAATAAAATATGAATATTCTCCCTTTCTGCTCAATGGCTCATCCAAAAACATTGTTTCACTCACAATACCGGGTCTGACGATTGTTGTGTCGCCTGTTCTCTCATTAATCCTGTAGAGGGAATAGGAGCCGTCAAAGCGGCCTGCATTGTCCCTCATCTGCCACTCAACAATAAGAGCAGTACCGTCATCATTTTCACAGTCCCTCACATTGATTGATTCTATACTGCAGAAATCAAACTCTGTTTTGATACTGTCAGGATCCTCCTGTGCAGAAACAATCAGAGAGAATGTCAGTAAAAGAATCACTAAAATTAATTTACCTTTCATTTTTTCCCCTTATTCTTCAATTAATTCAACATTTGCTCTGGGAAGCAGCACTTTCCTGCCTTCTTCAAATTCAACTTCAAGAACCCTCACCTTGGCTTCTGTTTCAATCTTCTCAAGCTGAGCGGGGAGTGCAGAGACCTTGCCTATTCTGCCGAAATTGGGTTCTCTAATTACTCTCACCACAGAACCTATGTCCATGCCGAGATTTGATTCATGGCTTTTCTCAAAATCCGCACTGTCAATCTCATCATCATGCGTCACAATAAGTTCAGGTCTTAAAACACCTGCCCTTATCTGCGTTGCTCCGTTTATTGATGCAATGCGTCCATTGTGTCCCTTCAGTATCTCAAATGTCTTGGCAGCCATGTGCATCTCTCCGAAACCCTCTGTGATTATCAGTGTAATCCCCTTTTCCTCATTGCCTGTTATTGCAACGCCTATCTCCTCACCGAGGAAATTCTTGAGGTCCTTGTCATCAATACCGCCGACAATAACGCCCTTTGCTCCTACTTCAACGCACTTCTTCAGCACGGAGGCTGTGATGAGTGACCCGCCTATTATTATCTTGTCTTTTAATTTATCCGTGATATCATTTTCTTTCAGTACATAATCATTGGAATCAGCCACAACAACTATCTCACCCTGTTCTTCTCCGCCTATTCCGAAAATACCCTGTATGAAGGTAGCGGGGCTCTCCACTGTTACACCCTCGTCTTCAATCAGTTCTACTACCCTGCCGTTTATGTATGCATTAACCTCAATAGGCTTGGGCGGATGCCTCAGAGTCATCATGCCTGTTATCTCCGACAGTGATTCCATTGTACCGTCAATAGGGGATTTAATGTGTGTCTTGAAGAGGCCGAAGAATCCGGATGATTCACCGACAATCTGCCCTTTCTTCACTTCATCGCCTTCCTCAACTGTGAGGAAATTCTTGCATTCCTTTGCTGTTGCGCCTATTTTACCTGCAAAATTAAGCCTCTCAACATCTCCGGGCAATTCTGTCCTTGCCACTATCTGTTCTGCTTTGAGGATATCCCCCTTTTCAACAAGTACATCACCCTTGAGGGGCAGGCGCCTGTCTTTTCTCACCATTGCCTTCTGAGTTACCTTAAGTCCCGGTGTATATGAATGTGCCATATATATCCTCCATTACTTTTCAGGATAAAGATTTAATGCTTTATACCACTGAACCAGTTTATCTATTCTCTTGCTGTCATCAGACGGCAGATTGAACGGTCTCCTGCCTCTGCAGTCCAGTATTACTCCTGCAATACCGCCTTCCAGTTCAACTTCCACCTCTTTGCCGTTTCCATTGCCGAGGTCCAGACCCTTTGCAGGTTTGATGACTGCCTTTGCCTTCTCCCCTGTCTTCAGGTCAATTCTTCCGACATTGCCGAATTCAACAGAGTATTCATTCTCTCCTATCTTGACACTTATTGCTTCTCTGCCCTCTTTGCCTTTGCCTACAGGAGCCACGCATGAACCGAGTCGTATGAGGCAGTCCTTTTCAAAGACCTCTGTAGCTGCTTCTTCATGTACTGTTGAAAGTACACCGAGCTGGGGCATCATGAATATGGAATCCACTGTAAGCATTGTAATGCCCTCAGGCAGGAATGCATCAACCATCATCATTGCGGCCTGTACCCTTCTGGGTGCATGGGATATGACTCCTCCGGAACCTACAACAATATCCAGTGTCTCCATATTAACAAGGGATTCTCCCGAACCTGTCTGCTCAAATGCATCCGATATTGTCCTTTCCTTCTGAACACCCTTGAGGCTCACTGCCATTGCCTTGTGATGCTCAAGTGCAAGACGCAGTGCCTCCCTGGCTATTGCCTGCTCAATCTGCAATTCTTCAACAGTTGAGGGTATTGTAGTAGGTCTTATCATCTTATTTCTTATTCTGTTTCTCATGTCCTTCTCATTCATCTTGAATGGGACCCATCTCATTATATTTGCAAGTCCTGTTTCCTTTACAACATTGGAAATAGAATAGCTCATGCCGAGATTGGCTGACACTGTTCTATTGAACTTCTCCTGGAATACTGAGAAAACATCAGTCGTTGCCCCGCCGATATCAACACCGAGCACTTCTATATTGTCTCTCTTTGCAATGGTTTCAATAAGCAGCCCTACTGCACCGGGTGTCGGCATAATCGGCACATCAGTCATTTCCATCAGTTTCTTGTATCCTGGGGCCTGTGCCATCACATGCTCCATGAATAGATCATGTATCTTGTCTCTTGCAGGACCGAGATTCTCTGTCTCCAGTGTCGGCCTCAGATTATCAACAATGTAG
>JAXHVG010000086.1:0-2324 GCA_034189245.1 Caldifarciminota bacterium | reverse complement strand
TCCTTTAGCTTGAGGTGAGGAGGCGTTGATGGATATGATGCTGAGTTCATCCAGGGATTGTTCAATGTTTGTAAGGTCCTGTTCAATGGCAGTATTATACCATCTGCCTCCTTTCCTTGTTCATTACCTTTTTGATGATTTCATGTCTGTTATGTTCTTTCATTGTCAATTTCAGCTCCTTTTCCTGCATTTTTAACCTCCTTGTTAAAGGAGATTATTTTACCTCAAAATGTGACATTTTTTAATAGTAATTTTATGTGACATTTTTTTTTGGGGAATAACAAGGAATAACGGTTCCCTTGACTTACAGTTCAATAGGATTAAAATTATAATATGAAAAGATCTGTTGTATTGCTGTTTCTTATTATGGTGATAATATCACTGTCAGCTGATATTTTTGAGAAATGCGACCCGGTATTTATTGCCTATTTTGCTGATTCATTCGGTATTGAGATAGAGACAGAAATTACTGTATTCAAAAGCACTATGTCTCCCCCCAAAACAGACAGGGGAGTGGTGAATTTTGACAATATCATTACAATGTATGATGATTCACTCATAGAGATCATTGTTGAAACCGGCAGTCCCATGTTTGCCGACTCTTTGGTCAATGCAATTGTTTATGAAAACGGATTCATCACAGGGACAGCAACATTCAGCAGAATAGTAGAATTGTGCCAGTATCCTGATATTGAATATATCCATCTGTCCAAACCACTATTCCAATCCAATGACAAGGCGCAGGATTACAGTAATATTGATGAACTCTATGCATCAGGTTATTATGGTGAAGATGTCACAGCTTGTATTATTGACAATGGCATAGATTCAGACGCGCCTGTATTCGGCAGCAGGATAAAATACATATGGAATCAGATAGGCAGCAGAACAGCTCCCCCTCCCGGATTCAGGAGAGGTGAAGAGATTGACTCATCTCTTATTCCATTCTATGATATTAATGATACATTAGGACACGGTACAGCTGTACTGGCTTCAATGGCATCATCCGATACATTATACCCCGGTGTTCTGAGACTCTCTGATATTATTGCAGTCAATGCTGCATTAACCCAGAGGGGACTTATGGACGGCATAAAATATATAAGTGATAAATGCAGTGCTCAGGGCCGGTCATTTGTACTGTGCATACCTGTCAATCATTACTGGGGCAGTCATGACGGCATGAGTCCTGCTGAACAGACAATTGACCACTATTTTGCAGACAACGGGCGCGGCAGAGGTGTTTCTGTCTCATCAGGCAATCTGGGGGACAGATTCCTTCATTTTTCAACAGCAACTGAATCACAGCGCTCTGACATACCCTTTGAGAACAATTATATCGGGCTTTATCAGTACAGGGATATGGACGCATATATTGACATTATTGCAGATACCGGTTTCTCCTTCAGAATTCTCGTGCCTCATAAAAATGACCTTATTGTATCCGACTGGGTCAGCACTGATTCTCTAAGAGCGGGTTTTATCAATACACCCGGAGGCAGGGTTAAAATCGGTTTTAACAGTACGCATAATCATCTGCATATTATTTCAAGAATGCAGGGAACTGTCTTTGCCATAGAATTAAACTCAGAGGCGGATTCACTGGACGGCTATATTGCAGGCGGGGCATTTTTCTTTAATGACAATAATGTCAATGCAATTGCACCGGACAATATCAATTCCATTGCAAGCCCCGGTCTTGCCCGCAATGCCATAACCGCAGGTTCATATCTCACCAGGAGTCAGCTCAATGAGACAATACAGAGTCCTGATTCAATTTTCACCATTTTCCCGTGGAATGGAACAAGCAGACAGAGATATGTCAAACCGGATGTCTATGCACCCGGTAAATTCATTATAAGTTATGACCCGACAGGCATTTCAAGCCCTTACAGTGTCAGAGGCAATTACAGGGGATTTACGGGAAGCAGTTTCTCTGCTGCTGTTACAGCAGGAGCAATGGGGATTATTCTGGGCACAGACCCCATGATGAGTACAAAGAAGATAAACCGGCTTATCAGGGAGGGGGTTAAATTCCTCCCTTACACAGGTTCTGCATCTGTCGGTTACGGATTCCTGGATGCTTATAACAGTTTTATGGCAACCAGGGTGGATATATCCTCATCAGACATAAACATATTCAGCAATGGTAAGTATATAATAATTGAACTTGACGGCAATGGCGGCAATGTGCTTCAAAAGGGCAGGCTTATGACACGTTTTGCCCACGGGAAAGCGCGCGACAGCTTGATGCCTGGGCCAAGTGTCGTCCCAACAATAGCAAGTATCTGAAGCAGGAGGCCGTATAGCGATGCGAATAGACG
>JAXHVG010000085.1:0-4283 GCA_034189245.1 Caldifarciminota bacterium | reverse complement strand
ATCAACTTACACACATGGTCTATCTAAGTGATGTTAATTAAACACTTACAAAATTATTCTTTTGTCAATTTGCGCAAATTTCAAGGACCGTCCCCGGGATTTGGACAGAATGTTATGTAATCTCATAAATAGCGGGGGTTAGAGTGGGCTTGCACCTATTATCTGAGTTACTCTCTAATATTGCCAAGATTCTTTCCTTGAAAATCCTTATTCCATTTATTCTATATCTCTTTTCGCTAACTCTTTCGGAGAAGAACCTAAAATGTCAACGTTTTCAACTACTGTACTTGGGTCTTGGCAGAAAAATTACGGGGAGTTTGGAATATTCCGGATGACTACTATTATCTATCAAATTATTGTCCGAAATACCATGTATTTTCAGAGCAACAAGGTTGATTTATAAGTTGCCCAACAAATACACTTACAAAGACCGGGTGTAAATTATGTTAAATTAAGTGATACCAAATTATTAAATATTATTATTGCACAATTTATAAGACAAACGATATTTATTTATCATATATAAGTTAATTCCCGGATTTATGCGTGTTTGAAGAGATGATTTGACAGATTTGACACCCGGTCTTAGTAAATAATCCGGACATCTTGTAAAACAACTAATGGAGGTTGTGACTCTTTTCCCAATCTGGCGACATATCTTGAATGGAGGGGTGTTGAAAATACAGGTCAGTATTGTATAATGTAGATATGGAAAGAGAAGCAATGTTTTATGAGAAACTTGAAGGCAATAGGGTTAAGTGCAATCTCTGTCATCATTACTGCCAGCTCAGTCCCGGTCAGAAGGGACTGTGTCTCAATAAGATAAATAAAGACGGTAAGCTTTACTCAGCCCAATACGGTAAAATCATTACAATTGCCAGTGACCCCATTGAAAAGAAACCCCTCTATCATTATTACCCCGGTTCAGAGATACTCTCTGTTGCGCAGGCAGGATGCAATCTGAAATGTCCATTCTGCCAGAATGCCGAGATTTCACAGGAGGAAGTGCCCGCATACAAAGAACTGTCCCCCGAGGAACTCAAAAATCTCATTACAGGCAATAATGCGGACATGATTGCATTTACATATACAGAACCACTGATGTGGTATGAATACATATATGATTTCTGTCAGGTCAAGGGTGATATTAAGACAGTGATTGTCTCAAACGGCAATATCAATAGAAAACCAGCTGAGACCATTGCGCCCCTTATTGATGCAGCCAATATAGACATGAAATCCACTGACAGTGATTTTTATGCCGGTGAACTGGGCGGTGACCTGAACAGTGTAAAGAATACTATAGAAATTTTCCATGATAATGATGTGCATGTGGAGATTACTATTCTCATAATCCCGGGCAAGACAGACAATGAAGAACAGTTCAAGGAACTCACTGATTTCATAGCCGGCATTTCGCCATTTATACCCCTTCATATATCCCGCTACTATCCCTCTTATAAATACAATGCACCGCCCACTCCTATTGATACACTGACCCGTCTATATGATATTGCCAAGAAGACACTGCATTATGCATATATCGGCAATATACCTGACAGGGAGTATACATCCACATACTGTCATAATTGCGGTAATCTCCTTATTGAGAGGAGTATATATAATGTACAGACCCCCGGCCTGGAGAATGGCAGATGCAGTAAATGCAATACTCCCCTGAGGGCTCAACTGTGAATTCTTTTTCAGTTTATTGCAAATTGACACACTTATACTTCAAATAGAAGTTTTAAATTACGCTATATTGAGAGTTAATCATACGATCAAAAGGCATGTTTTTTGCATATAAATAAGGAAAAGGAGTGACAAATGAAAAGAGGATTCACTTTAATAGAACTAATGGTGGTGATTACTGTCATGGGTATCATACTTGCTTTTGCCATACCCAATTTCAACAGCAGGGGAAAGAAGTTTGATTCCAATTATAAGAATATCCGGGACAAACTCGTATTGTCCAGACAAACGGCTATAACAAAGAATCAGACTGTTACAGTAGATCTCGGCAATACCTATGTCAAATCAGGTAATGATTCACTGGCACTTTACAATGGCATTACACTCACTGCAACATCCGGGGGCTCCGGACTCAGCAGTATTGATTTTGATCCTTCCGGTGCAATTAACAATGCTGCTACACTGGAGATAACCGGAATGGGGAAAACAGATACAATTTTTGTAACAATATCAGGATATGTTCTATCAAGGTAGGTGATTTATGAATAAAAGAGGATTTACTTTAGTAGAAATGCTTGTGGCAATAACAATACTTGCTATAGGACTTTTGGGTCTGGGTGTATTATTCCCAATGGGTATGCGCTCCGCAATGCTTGCAAAACAGAATACACAGGCAATGGAATATGCCCAGCAGAAGATTGAATATCTCAGAATGATGGATTACAGTGATACAACACTGAATCCATATTCACATGTTTCCGATTCCCTGCCAATGGATAATACGGATAATGTATTTGCTGTAAGTTATTATGTTGAACCTGACTGGCCTGTAACAGATATGAAAAAGATCACTGTATTCGTATCCTGGAGAGCAACAGGTGGAACAGGCGGAAGCAAAATGCGTTCTCAATCAATCACAACTTATATAAGTAAATAAGGGGGAAAAATGAATACAAATAAGAAGGGATTCACCCTTGTGGAATTAATGGTTACACTTGTTGTTTTTACAATAGTTATTGCCTCTGTGCTGGCTATCTATTTGAATTCCCAGCGCACAGCCCAGAGGGTGGACCTGATGACACAGGCACAGCAGGCAGCAAGAAATGCTATTGATTATATGATAAAAGATATAAGGTCAACAGGATACAGTATTGACTTGGAGGAATCCTCTACCACTAATCCCCAGAGACCTATTGTATATGCAGGTCCTTATGAATTAATTTTCAATGCCAATATCAATCCGGCAAAAGATATACCGGACAACCCCCAGGCTCCTGCTGCAATGAAGCCGGGAGCAGGCGAACCTGCCAACTACTCTCCTTCAAGAGAGTTTACTACTGGTGCAGAGACAATTGTTTATAAACTTGAACAAAATACTCAATCAGATTTTACTGCCAATCCGGATGATTATGCACTGGTGAAGAGGGTTTACGGATATGATTCAATTGCAGGGAATAATGGCGGAGAATCAAAGGTCGTCTCTATTGTAACAGGTCCGGAATACGCGCAACCCATATTCAAATATTATTATGACCACGATAGTGATAAAACAACACCTGCAGTTCTCTGGGATACTACTGCTGTAATGACACCTCAGGAGAGATTGGATAAGATTGAAAGAATAGAGGTCACTGTTACCGGAATAACATCTGATAAATACAAAGGCGAATATCTTACATCACAGATGACTACACAGGTCAATGTAACACGCAATGCTTCCATTGATGTTTACTATGTTACGGGGCATGTCTATGAAGACCTGAACAATGATTCTACATATCAATCATCTGAACCTGGTATCAATAATGTAAAAGTAAAACTCAGTACAGGTGAGATAGACATAACCGAATCAACCGGATCAGAAGATGGTATATGGCATTTTGCTGTCATCCCGGGGGTTTATACAGCACAGGTAACTCCCGGTGTTGGATTCAGACCGACTACACAGACCAATTTTGATTTCACGGTAGTTGACACTTCCCTTGTTCTGACTACAGCAGGTACAAGCTATGCCGACTACTTCGGTCTTGAGGTTCAGCCGACTGCTACAATTATGGGGATTGTCTTTGAAGATAGAGGTGGGATGAATAATGAATGGGATCAATTTCTTGAACCCACTCTGGGTAACATTACCATAAATGTTTATAATAATAATACATCAACCGCCTATGATCCGAATTTAAGCGGATATGTTTTTAATCTTACTGTTAATGCAGAGGAAACTCTGTATGTATGGATGACTCCAAGGGATACTATAGCACCTGATGGATTCACAGATTCTCTTGATCATGCCGGATATTTTAGCACAGACAGTGCGGAGATTATTGATTCCATTGATCCCGGGACTTTTACCACTTATATTCCAGAAGCCGGTACACTATATGTAGCATTTGCTGCATCATTTGCTACTGGCGAACCTTGTTCACTCAATATTATAAGACCTAATGGTGGTGAGATCCTGCAGATAGGTGAAACATACCGATGTTCATTGTATGCAGATGGTGTGGATGACGGGTTAAAAAGTATTACCTATTATTATTCTCCTGATGCCGGGGCTTCATGGGAACTTATTGAGAAAAAACTTTGGCCAG
>JAXHVG010000084.1:0-4150 GCA_034189245.1 Caldifarciminota bacterium | reverse complement strand
ACTCTTTTGGAGAAGAACCAAAATAAGTAATTGTAAGTTATACAATAACTTTAATTAGAAAACAGGGAATCATAAGTCAAGTAATAATTTAATATAGAAGTTGCAGATGTAAAGGACCGTCCCCGGGAATTGGAGGGTGATTTTGACAAAATAATGGTAAAAGGACAGATGTTGAAATTAAATTGACGTTGTATATTGTTAGAGATTGCATAATCCGGAAGATAAAAGCAACTTTTCAGGGTTCTTGAAATATGACATCAATAATACAGCATATACTGAAAGTACCTCTGTAATAAATATTTAAATCATTGTTAAACCCTTGTTCGCGCCAGTACAACAAGAATGCACGAGCAACAAATAACAAATTCATAAATGGAGATGCTTACGGTTACAGAGATACCCAATACTTTTACATTAAAGGCTAAACAGACGTTTTCAGGAAAATCCACCAACTAAAATGGAAAAGAATCACAATATAATACTTGAAAAATGGGGATTTAATGATAGAATTGTCTAAAAAATCAATGATAAGGAGAAACTATGAGTATTATTCTTGACGGAAATTCTCTCACAATAGAGAAAATGGTCAATGTAGCAAGGCATAATAAGACAATTGAGATAAGTCCTAATGCTATTGACAGTGTGAAGAAATGCCGCGCAATGGTTGAGAAGAAGATTGAGGCAAAGGAGATCATGTACGGCATCAATACAGGCATAGGTGAATTCTCCGAGGTTGTGCTCTCAGATGAAGAGGTGCGCGAATTCCAGAAATATCTCATTTACAATCATGCTGCAGGGATTGGCGATTCAGCGCCCATAGAACACATAAGGGCTGCAATGCTCGGCAGGATCAATGTGCTTATTAAGGGTCATTCAGGATGCAGACCCGAGATCCCGCTGACTTACGCAGAGATGCTCAACAAGGGCGTTACACCGTATGTATGCAGGAAGGGCTCTGTAGGAGCATCCGGCGACCTTGCTCCCATGTCTCAGATAGCACTCCTTCTCATGGGGGAAGGATTCGCATTCTATAAGGGTAAAAAAATGACAGGCAGAGAGGCAATGGAAGAAGCAGGCATTGAAATTCCCGGTCTTGAAGCAAGGGACGGTCTTGCTGCAATAAACGGCTCCAATCTGCTTACTGCTATCAGTGCATTGACACTGTATGACATGAATAATTGGCTCAAACAGGCAGAGATAGCTGCATCTATGTCACTTGAGGCACTCAAGGCAAATATGAGCCCCTATGACGCGCGTCTTCATAAGGCAAGAGGATTTGCAGGTGCACAGCGTTCAGCAGCAGCAATCAGGAAGTGTATTGAGGGCAGTGATCTGCTGTCAGGCAGAATCAAGACAAAGATTCAGGATGCCTATTCCATGCGCTCAACACCGCAGATAATAGGTGCTGCCCATGACGCTGTTCAATATGCAAGAAGCCAGGTGGAGATTGAACTCAATGGAGTAGGGGACAATCCTGTATTCTTTCCTGATGAGGAACTGGCTGTCTCAGGCGCAAATTTTCAGGGTACACCGGTATCAGTGCCAATGGAGATGGCAGGTTCAGCAGTGACAATGGTCAGTGTGCTCTCTGAAAGAAGGTTAAACCGCCTGCTCAATCCTGCTCTCAGCGTGGGGCTGCCCCCGTTTTTAACCAATAATGCAGGTAAATTCTCCGGTATGATGCTCTCCCAATATACTGCAGACAGTTTAATAGTGGACCAGAGAATACTCTCATTCCCGGCATCAGTTATGTCCATACCTGCTGCAGCAGACCAGGAGGACTTTGTATCAATGGGAATGAATACTGCTCTGAAGAATCTGCAGATACTGGACAATGGCTATGGTGTTGTGGGCATTGAATTCATGGCAGCGTCACAGGCACTGGATATACGGAATTTCACAAACGGCAGGGGAGTTGAAGCTGCAAAAGTGAAGGTGAGGGAGTATGTGGATTTCCTTGATATAGACAGACCCCTCTATAAAGACCACAATGCAGTGAAAACATTGGTTAAATCCTGCGAAATACTCAGCAGTGTTGAGGATATAACAGGCAGTTTGGAATAAATTTTACATATTGCACTTGAAAAATACGCTCTTATCAATATAATACTAATTTCAAAGCCCCCGTAGCTCAGGGGATAGAGCATCGGTTTCCTAAACCGAGGGCCACAGGTTCAAATCCTGTCGGGGGTAAATTAATAATAAGGAGTATAAATGCCCAAAATAAAGAAAGTTAAGGTCAGTAAAAAGGAACTCAAGCATGACAAATTTGTTGATATGGCAGTTGATACCTATAAGGATATCAAGAAGCACTGGCAGAAATATTTCATCATACTTGCAGTACTGATACTTGTGATAATCGGCATTAACTGGTATGTGTCAAATGCAAGAATGAAGAATATGGAGGCATCCCAGCTGTTCTTCAATGGTGTCCAGACATTCAGTGAGGGCAATTACGATAATGCAGTAACAACAATGGAAAATATAAAGAAGAGATACTATGGCACGGAATCAGCCAGAAAGGCGGATTACTATATTGCTGCCTCCAATATGAAGATGAATAATATGGACATTGCAGTAGAACAATTCAAAAAATTCATCAATTCGGGTTCTCCCAATGAGATACTCAAAGCAAATGCATATCTTCACTTGGGATTTATATATTCAGTAAAACAGATGCCTGACAGTACAATTCATTTCATGAATAAGCTGATTGAGGAATATCCCAATTCCCATGCGCGTCCTAATGCAATGATGCGTCTTGCATCAGCATATGAACAGTCAATGGAGATTGATAAGGCAGACAATATTTACAGAACGGTTATTGCTCATTATCCCGGTACATTATATGCAGAGAATGCAGACAGATACAGGAAGATGCTGGAGGGTGCAATTGAGGTTTTATCCCAGCAAAGCAGGCCTGTAAGTGAGACATCCGTTTCTAAAGCAATAGATTGATTATGTCCGATAATATATATTATGTAAAGTTGTTATATACAGGAATATATCCGTGAATTTCATATCACTTGCCTCTTCTTCTTCCGGTAATGCCTATATTATCTACAATAATAAGCAGGAACTCATACTCCTGGATGCAGGCATTTCCCACAGGCGCATTAAGAAAAAACTCAATACACTGTCACTGGATGTCAATGATATCAAATATGTTCTCCTCACCCATTGCCATTCCGATCATATATCCGGACTCTCAACACTGATAAAACGCGTCAATCCTCTTATTGTGACACATAAGATCAATGCCCCGTTCATGGAACAGTACAATGGGGATATGCTCCTCTTTGATTATAATGATAATTTTCTGCTGGATTCATTCAGTGTCAATGCACTGGCAGCATCCCACGATGTGCCGACAGTATCATTTGTTATAAAAGAGAATGATTCAGGCAAATCCCTCGGTTTCGTATCTGACACAGGCATTATCAGCAGATATACATTTGAAGCAATATCTTCAGTCAATTTCCTTGCACTTGAATCAAATTACTCTGTAAACCACCTTGATTACGCACCTTATCCCGAACATGTCAAATTGAGGATTGCATCAAACCGTGGACATCTATCCAATGACCAGGCATTGACAATCATGAAAGAACTCCCCCGGCGTCTCAAGGAATTCCTCCTCATACATATATCCCGTAATTCAAATTCCCCCCAAACAGTCAAAAATGAGGTATTGGAGCATTATATTAAGCTAAATAACAGCTCTAATTGCTATTTATCCCCTTATGATGACTGTTCTCTGGAATTTATTATCTGACAATATCCACTGTTATACTGTTCAGGAGGAGAAATCCCCTGTCAGTTGCCCTTAATCTGCCCCCTTCAAGTGCAATCAGCCCCCTCTTTTCATAGACCTTTACCTGTTCCGGGTCAAGCCTGTCAATGCACTTATTGTAATCAATGCCTGCTCTAGTCCTCATGCCGAGCATAATCTCCTCAAATTGCCTCTTGCTTTCACTGATACTCTCTACAGTGCAAACAAGCGGGCTTTTCGTATACAGGGGAATATCATGGGTATTTGTCCTTCTGCTGCTTAAATTGTAGCTGCATGCAGAGGGACCGTATCCCGTATATGTATTGTGTATGTCCCAGTACAGTGTATTGTGCCTGGCATACATATTGTCTCGCGCAT
>JAXHVG010000083.1:0-4331 GCA_034189245.1 Caldifarciminota bacterium | reverse complement strand
TGAAAAGAGCTCGCTTGAATCAATCAATGTCAAGATGGATACCCGTTATTATGAGATAAATCTGATATCATTGGAAACAGATTCAGGTAAGAGGTTCGGTTCAACATTACTTATTACACGATATAACGAGAATGGTTGAAATCGGTCAGATGAAAACGGATTTCATATCAACTGCTTCCCATGAATTGCGCACACCAGTGACATCAATAGAGATGAGCATAAACCTTATCAAGGAAAAGCTTGAAGAAAAAATGGACAAAAGCGAGAAAGAATTGCTGGATATTGCAGTTGAAGATGTCTATAGATTGAAACTCCTTATCAATGATCTGCTTGATATGTCCAAGCTGGACAGTCAGAATATTATCACAAAGGTGCATGATGTGGAAGATATTATCAAAATACCCGGAAGCATAAAGAAAAGCAAAATGAAGAACAATGATTATGACTTTAAGTATGAAAAAAGAGATGCAGACGGAAAAATTAAAATGGACAATTCAAAGATGTACCTTGTTTTCAAGAATCTTATTGACAATGCTGTCAAATATTCAAAGAAGGGGAGCACTATTAAAATGGAGTCTTCAGTAGAGGATAATTATTTCTACTTTTCCATTATAAACAAGGGAAATAAGATTCCCAAATCACAGGAGAAGAATATATTTGAAAAGTTTGTCAGATTGAGTCAATCTGACCATACCCCCGGCACAGGACTTGGTCTTGCAATGTGCAAGAAGATCATTGAGTATCACGGGGGTAGAATCTGGATAGACCCGTCATCTGAAGAAACGAATAAATTTGTCTTTAAATTACCACTCTATAGAGGAGATGAAAATGAAAATGAGAAAGATACTGATAGTTGATGATGAGAAAAACATTCTCAAAACAATAAAGACAGCACTTGAAGGGGATGATGTCAGTGTTGATACTGCAATGAATGGTGAGGAGTGCCTTGATCTGATTGAGCAGAAGGAATTTGATCTGATTCTTCTGGACTTGAAAATGCCTGTTATTGACGGTATTGAGGTCCTTAAACGGCTTTCGGAAAAGGACATCTTTATCCCTGTTGTAATCATTACAGCGCACGGTACAATTGACAAGGCAGTGGAGGCAATGAAACTCGGTGCAGTTGACTTCATACAGAAGCCGTTTTCCCCCAATGAGATAAGAGAAATAGTTGATGACATGTTTGAGCGCAATGAGGTTGTTGAGGAAAACGCAAGCACATACAAGGATTATTTTCAATTAGCCAAGAAATCAGCACAGCAGAGAGAATATGACAAAGCGCTTGATTATGCCTTTAAGTCATTGAATAAAGAAGAAGAGATACCGGAAGTGTTTCTCTTTATCGGATTCATATATGAGGTTATCAATGAACATGACAAGGCAATGAAATACTACAATGCCACTCTTTCAATAGAACCGGGGAATCAGTATGCACTTGACCGCATAAAGAAACTCGGTGACAGTTTATAGGATTTGTTATGTATATTATAATTGTAGGATGCGGACGACTCGGCTCATATCTTGCAAATAATCTTTCCAAGAAAGAGCAGCAAGTCGTAATAGCTGATAAATACGCATATTCCTTCAATAAACTCTCGGAACATTTTGACGGATTTAAGGTTGAAGGGAATGCCACTGAAATGTCAGTTCTTGAATCAATGAAGGCAAGTGACGCGGATGTTTTTATTGCTGTTACGGAAAATGACAACATCAATCTGATGCTTGCCCAGATAGCACAGAAGCATTTCGCAATTAAAAAGGTTATTGCAAGGGTAAATCATCCTGAGAGGATGTCTGTATTCTCAGTGTTCGGTATTGACACAATATGCCCGACCAATATTGCGGGTGAAAAACTCTTAAGCTCATTGGATTTGTAATATGGAAATAATAATTGTAGGAGATGAAATTGTCATATATTTTCTCACAAAAGCATATATAGGCAAGGGGCATTCCGTGACTGTTATAAACAGTTCAAGGGAAGAGAGTGAGTTTATGGCAAAAAACACCAATGCCAAAATTGTTCTGGGAGATGCCTCAGATCCCGAGGTATTGGAGGATGCAGGTGTTCATACAGCTGATTATCTTGTTTCCCTGACACCCAATGATCATGACAATCTCATAATATGCCAATTGGCTCAATTTAAATTTGGTGTTTCGGAGACATTCGCCCGTGTCAATGATCCGGACAATGAAGCCATATTTAAGGAATTGGGTATAAAAAACATATTTTCATTCACCAATGATCTGGCTTCACTTATTGAACAACAGTCACATGTTGAGGATGTGCTGAGCCTTGGTCCTGTAAGCGGCGGTAAAATTTTGGGATTTGCCATTGATATAAAGGAGAGCTCTGATGTTGTGGGACAGCAGATAATGGAATTGGAACTGCCGCCCAATACACTGATACTATCTATTGAAAGGGGTGAAGATGTCATGATCCCCAATGGAACAACGAGAATTGCTGCCAAAGACAGGATAACTGTTTTCACTGCCGCAGAGAATCAGAAAAAAGCGGTTAATCTGTTCCTGCCGAGTGATGAAGAGGCTCAAATTTGAGAATTAATCAAAAGAACAGAATCATATACATCAGCTTCTTCAAGTATATTGCCTTTTTGAGCTTTCTATGGGGGGGGCTCTATCTGCTTCCTCTTTTCATGTGTTTCTTTGACAAATCAGAATTAATCTATTCCCATTATTTTTATATACCTGCCGGAATACTTATTATCACGGGACTTATTCTCTATTTGATAACAGGCAGACGTCAGTATCCCGGAATCAGTTTATACTCAAGCCGAGTGCTCATATTAATCATGTGGATGCTCTCCATACTGATAAGCACAGTTCCTTTTATGCTTCTGGCAAAAGCCCCCTTTCTACTGGCTCTTTTTGAATCCACAAGCGGGCTGACAACAACAGGACTGACTGTTGTGGATGTGAAGACACAGACACATATGCTGCTTTTCTGGAGGAGTCTGCTGCAATTTGTCGGAGGCGCGGGGTTTGCAATAATCATGGTAACATTTGCAGGTAATACATCAATTAATTTTGCAATTGCAGAAAGCAGGGATGAATATCTTGTCCCCAATATAAAGAGCTCATCATTGATTATTCTCAGACTCTATTTTACTTATGCAATAGCGGGTATTGCAGCCTACACCCTCTTCGGCATGGGGCTCTTTGATGCAATAAATCACACATTTGCAGCAGTATCAACAGGAGGATTTTCAACACAGGTTAACAGTATAGGCACATGGAACTCTGTGCCTATAGAGATGGTTACCATAGTGCTGATGATTATGGGCGGTACAAGTTTCCTCTCTGCATATACGCTCTCAAAGGGGAATATCAAGGCATTCCTGAAGAATTCGGAGATTAAACTGATGTTCTTTCTTGTCATTGTCGGATTTACGGCAATCATAGTTTCCCTGGGCAGTATGTTTTATAATTCAGTGAGTAAAGTCGTGAGGGTAGCTGTTTTTGAATCTGTCTCGGCAATAACAACAACAGGATTTTCAACAGTGGGGTATGGGAATTGGCCTCTATCCGGTCTCTTCTTTATTATTATATTTATGATTATAGGCGGCGGTACTTTTTCAACAGCAGGCGGAATAAAGCAGTTAAGGGTATATATACTGATAAAAACAATTATTCTGCATATCAAGAGGCAGCATCTGCCCAAACGAAGGGTCTTGATGGATTTTTTCTATAATGGGGAAAGAAGACAGAAGATTGATTATGAACAATCCAGGTCAGTTGCCTATTTTACAATTATTTATCTGACACTTCTGGCAGTAGGTATTATCATAGCATTATTCTGTAATTTCAATCTGGAAACCTCTGTATTTGAGATTGCATCCGCACTCGGAACAGTGGGCCTTTCACTGGGCGCAACATCAGCATCAGCACCAAAAGCAGTATTAATTTACCAGATCATTGCAATGATTCTGGGCAGACTGGAGATATTTGTGGTAATCCTCGGATTCCTCCAATTAATGAAGGATACACGCAATTTTATGTTTTCCGGCAGATCAAAATCTCAATCTTATGAATATCCTTCCGGACCGGGAAATCAGAACCCGAAAGAGGTTTGATTAATATTTAATCTGCATAGTGTTTATCCTCTTGCTGACATTCATTTCCGCAGAAACCGAGTTATGGCAGAAATAGCAGGACCATTGTTTAATAATTGGGTATTTTTGCTTTAGAAATAACTGATATTTGCCCTTGACCCACCCTAACCCCCGATATTTATACAATTACACGCATTCTGTCCAAATCCCGGGGACAGCCCTTGCGATTTGAGCAAATTGACAAAAAATACATAATTATAA
>JAXHVG010000082.1:0-3028 GCA_034189245.1 Caldifarciminota bacterium | reverse complement strand
GCCTTGAAAATATCACTGCTGCCGGATATAATGCCGTGTCTCTTCATCAGTACTGTAGAATGCTCTCTGAATGCTGATATGATGTCTGATGACAATTGCTCAGACCCGGGTTTGCGGTCTTCAATAAGACCTATTCCACGGGGGAAGACAATGTCAAATTCAGCATGTGACTTCCGCAATACACGGTTTAAATCCTTTATTCCCGAATACCGGGCACACAGTGCAGTGGCATACGGGGTATGGGTATGAACAATACTGCTGAAATCACTGCATACAGAGTATATGCCTATATGGCATTCCAGTTCACTGGATGGTTCGTTTGCCTTCATCAGGAATGCATTGCCCTGTTCAATAAATATAATAGTTGTATTATCCAATGGATTATCCCTCACCTGATACATCCTGGAGCCAGTTGTTGTAATGATTATCACATCATTATTGAGCGGATTGAGATCCAGAGCTATATCCAGTTTCCGCGGCTTATAGTCCCTGCAGCAGTCAAGCATATCCAGGTCAGTGCCGCTGATGCGCACAGACACATTGCCGCCGAATCCTTCAGAGTATCCCCTATCAAAAAGCAGGGAAGCTGCCTGACCTATGTCACTGTATATTTTATTTTTCATAGTATATCATTTGTATCAGAAAAATAGATATATATCAAGAGAATACTTATTCTATTTTATCAAATTCACTTTCATTATTCTGAAATTCTTCCTCTTATCCACAATGAAATATATTCCTGATGGAATGTCTTCTTTCAGATAAATCGTCTTTTGGCCATTGACAGGTCCCGTGAAGAGTTTTGATATTCTGCTGCCTTTGATATCATAGAGAACTATATCAAATACTTTATTTTCACCTCTTATTATGAATTTTGTCTGACCATCCGATAAAATTGCTTCAGGCTCTGTTTCATGAGAAATATCAACAATTCCTGAAGAACTATTGCTTTCCCAGAAATCCTTTATAAACAGAATATTCGGGACAATTTCACTTGAATCCTGATTTATAGCAAAAGCCAATGTGATAGATGTTTGTTCTCCAAAGTGTAAATCAAATGGTCCTGATGAAATTATGAATCTCTTGTCACCTGCATTGGACTCATTCTCACTCTGCCCCGGATAACCTGCAGTTCCTTCTCCCCATGAGGGAAATGGCTCATAGGAATTCTCCGGAGAAGCCGGGTCATATGTTAGATGGTTATAGCCTGCAAGCATCTGATATCTCTCTATCTTATCAGCAGGATCAACTGATAAACTAAAGGTTCTGAAGCTTGTCATTCCTATTTCTTCACCTGCACTGATTATATACGAACCATCATGATAGAGGTCAATATTATCGGATGCAACGGGGGATTCCAGAAGTATCATTGATAAAATTGCAGGTGTATGTGACCACCCGGTCTCATCCTGAGTTTGAAACTGATATCCTGTATTAAGCCACATCAGGGTATCCGGATTACCTCCGAAATTTACAGTCATTGTATCAATATAACCGTTTATATCATTGGCAGATGTCCCGCCTTCATATCCTATGTCTGAATCCATCGCGTAGGAAAAATAACAATCATTCATTGATTTGCCGTCACTGCGCTCATTCTTGACAGTGAGCTTGATTATCACAAAATCTTCAAGCAGTGGTCCTATCCACTGATATGAATGCTGTTTTACTGTAATGCCCAGTGGCAGGTTCTCATCTGTAAAATGCAGGGAAGAATCCATATCAGAATAATAGCAGTATGTATCATATTGAGAAACAATGGAATCAAAGACAACAGAGCTGTCAGCATTGAAAGGCGGCCAGTCAGTTGATGAATTATAGACGCGCTCAAGAGGGTCGGTCGTCTCATCACCATATCCGGGGCACATTTCACTTGTTCCTGAATTGGGATTGTACCCGACTGATACAAGTGTGTCCCTCAATGTATCAGGTAAAACAACCGCTGTATCGACAATTGCACCAAACCAAATGCCGGATCCGTAGATATAGTTCTCTGCAGGATATCCTGAGGGCCAGTATGCCCCTGCCTGTCCAGATGATACATCATGTCCTATTATGCCAAAGTTAGTCAATACAATATTCAGTTGATTATACTGATTCCATTCCATATCAAATATGCCGAAGAGACATATACCGGTAATCAGCAGTATCAAGAGTAATGGAATTCTTTTCATTATTTCCCTCCTGTTTTATTTACAATATATAATACCATATTATCATAATAATTTATATCATTTTTAAAATTATATTATCAATATAAACAGTACCGCTCCCTTGAGTAACAATATTGAGATGTATGCTGTCCGGATTCTCTCCCTCTTTGAGGAAGAACGGGGTTGACATCTTTGTCCAGTCATTGTTTCCTGTCAGTGCATTATCAAGTCCCCTTGAGAAATATCTGCCCCTTCCCGGGAAAAAACACCACATCTCCAGATAGCATCTGCCCTTCAGGTCCTCTGTCCGGACCATGGCTGAATAGACAATTGCAGTATTCTCCACATCAATGTTATGTACTGTGAAAAGTGAAAAAACTGCAGATGTGTCTGCCCTGAGCATACAGGAGCCGTCCGAGTCAAAGGACGGCTCACCTGTAAAACGCATATTACCGGACTCATTTATTACAGTATTGGCATTTATACTGTCACTGAACAGAACAGCGGGTTCCCCATTACTGCAGCTTACTATCACCACAATCAGAATAATCAGTGTAGTATATATCAGGTTTCTCATATCTACCTCAATATGATAAATTTACTGTCATAGATCTCGGGATTCTTATTATCCTTGATAAAATAGATACCGGGGGGCATATCCGTTTTTATATTCATACTCTTTGAACCATTCACAGAACCTGTGAATATATGGTTGACTCTCCTGCCCTGAATATCATATATACTGATATCCATTTGAGTATTGATGCCTGTGACAGTAATATTCATCATATTGCCTGTTATCAGCCTGTCAAAATGAATGCTGTACATATTATCATTGTCTGTTCGTGACAGATTGATGCCTGATGGCGTGAATT
>JAXHVG010000081.1:0-5344 GCA_034189245.1 Caldifarciminota bacterium | reverse complement strand
TACACGCACACTATCTTACACCATACGGGTATTTTATTCTGCCTGCAAAATGTACAACCATTATTTCTCTCTGGGGCAGTGATATCAGGATAAAATACAGTCAATCCTCCGGATTGTTCCGCCGGTTTCTCAATAGAGTAATGAATAAAGCCGACATACTAATGATACCGGGGGATTATATGCTGGACTATCTGGATTTCAGCAGAAAAAATATTATTGAAACCATTTGGGGCATAGATGCGGAGCATATAGGTATCAAAAATGATCAGGAAAAAAATCTGTGGAATTTCCATAATGATGAATATATCATCACAAGCATCAGGGTAAACAGGGATATTTTTCAAATTGAGCGTATTATAGATGCTGTTTATAGGATATGTGAATCAGGGTATAAGGTAAAGCTGAATTTGATAGAGGGCCCATATACTGAGTATAATAAGATCATAAGGAATAAATGCAGAAACAAGCAATTTGTAAATATATACAATCATCTTTCACATGAACAATATGTATCTCTGCTCAGAGCAACGGATATTGCTGTTTCCATTGCTCTTGAGGATGCCGGGCCAGTATCTGTCAAAGAATCAATGGCTTTGGGGCTGCCTGTTATTTATCAGGACATTGAGGGTATAAACAGGACAATAGATTCTTCCACGGGGTTTCCTCTGTCAACCCGCAGCAAAGATGAGCTCATTGAAGTGATCAATACAATAATTAATGACACCGGGAAGAGAGAAATGATTGCACGTAATGCACGTGAATTTGCGATCAGCAGTTTTTCTCAAAAAACATATATCAGTAGAGTTATGGGAATATATGAAAGACTCACATAAAACAATCATTCATATATCCACTTTACCTGTTTGGGTTATGGGCAATAAAGCAGGAATGCCTTCAACCCACAGGATGATAGATTATCTTTATCACAGGGGGATAAGCCAGATATATATATCATTGACAGAAAACCCTTTTTCAGTCAGTGAAGTGTCCCCGCGATTGCAGTTCATTAATTTGCATATACCCGAGATACTTGATTACAAAGCCAATAGAATAAAATTCCGCTTAAAAAGAAAGATCCTTGTAATGTATACCTGTTTCAAATACCGTCATTATCTGAGATCTGTAATAAACACACACAAACCGGCAGCTGTAATCACTCATCTCTATGCTGCATCTATTATTATGAAAATCCTCTTCCCCCTTCATCAGAATATATTTGCCAAATTATACGGTACTGTATGTATGTTCGGGAATTTGAAAAATCACAGATACCGCAGAATAAAACTAATATCAATAATACCGTTTATGCTGTCATATTGCGGGTTTCTGTTTACTGATGACGGAACGCAATCGGACAGGCTGGCATCTCTTATGAGAATACCGGAGAATAAATTCAGCTTTCTTATGAATGGTGTTGAAGAGCGAGTGCCGGTGTCAAGTGAAATAATACAGCAGATAAAGCATAAATTGGGTATTGAGCAGAACAGTATCATCGGTCTTTTTGTAGGCAGGATGAACAATTTGAAGGGTGTTGATCAGCTTATATATTTCATAGAGAAAAACAGAGAATTGCCCATACACTGGATCATTATCGGTGATGGAGTGGAAATTGATAATATTCGCAATAAAAACTTTGACAATGTATCCCTGCTTGGGCGTATTCCCCATGCAGAACTCAGTAAATACTACTGCCTGGCTGATTTTTTTGTATCATTCAATATATTGTCTAATATGAATAATCCTGTCTATGATGCACTGGAATACGGGCTTCCCGTTTTCTCTTTAAAGAGAGGGCATGACAGCATAGGCATTGAGGATATTATTATCACAAAGCAGACAGTGGACCAATTAACATCCGTTTTCAAAAGCACCTTCCATATATTTGAAAAAGATAATGCTGAACAATATGAACAATGGAAAACACAGATTAGCAGATGGGCAGACTTGCATCTGCCATCCTGGGATGAAAGATATGAAAAGGAATGGGAATTTATCAGGCATAGGACTGAAAAATGTGGAAGAAAATAGCTGAAACATCATTCTCCCAGATAATCATAATCATTCTGGCATTGATTAATTCCATAATAATTAACAGAATTCTGGGACCTGCAGGCAAAGGTCAATACGCCTATATACTGCTTATCTCCATGACTGCTGCAATGATACTGGAAAGCGGATTCACCACAGGTCTGTCCTATAATATCGGCAAGAAACAGCAGGGTGATGCCAATCAATGGAAATCATTTGCTTTCACTGCTCTATTGTTCTGGCTCATTGCATCACTCATATTCATAGTCATATCCTATTTGCTTCAGTCAGACTATCTCTTTATCCTCATTCCTGCGATATTTTTCATGCAGATAAGCACCCGTTATCTGACAGGCATATTTCTCGGAGAAAACAGGATAAAAAGCTATAATCTGCTGCAGATTGCCATTCCATTTATCCAGCTTATATGCCTGACAGTAATTATTATGAGAGGTATGGAGTTAACACCATTTATAGCAGCAGTGATATATGGTATATCACTTTCTGTCAATGTTATGTCAGGTATGATCCTGATAATGCCATTCTCATATTCACTGCCGGGCAAAAAAGCTATTGTGAGAATGATGAAATACAGTTTCTTTGTTTATATCACGAATCTCATCTCATTTCTCAACTACAGAATTGACATGTTCATTGTTAAGATATTCCTGCCGTTTGAGTACCTCGGTTTCTATTCTGTGGGAGTGTTCTTTATTGAGAAAGTCAAAATATTTGCAACATCCTCCTCTCTGGTGAATTTTTCATATAAGATCAATATCATGGATAGAGGTGATGAATTGAGAAACATACGTATAATTAATTCTGTGAATACATTGATAGCAATGGGCATACTGGCTCTGGGATATCCGCTGATATGGGTGCTCTATTCTGCCGAATATTCCTATGCATACTGGCCGATGATCATTCTCGCCCCGGCTATTATAATGAATGGTTCAGCCAAAATGTTCTCCTCCGAGCTTAGTGCTGACGGAATTGTAAAACATCAATTCATTGCAGGCATCATCAGTGTGATTCTCAATATCGGTCTTAATTTCCTGCTCATTCCGCGTATTGATATATTGGGCGCTGCTGTTGCATCACTCATCTCCTATGCTGTTAATATGATCATCATAGCAAGAGCTTTCATATTTCTCAATGAGGATTATCATTGGAGGGATGTGCTGTTTGTCAACCGCAGTGATATCAAGCATATTAGGTCACATTTTGCAGGGAGAAAATGACAGATATCCGAATTATGAGTATATGTTTTTAGATAATCGGGATGAAAGTTGAATATAGGGGTTGACATTACATATAAGCATATTATTATATCGGTTAAATCTAAATAAAGTATGGAGAAAGAATGTCTAAAAAAGGATATTTACATAAGATACACAAGAACCTGTGCAAGGGCTGTGAACTCTGTGTTCACTACTGCCCCAAGAATGTTCTTGAGATGGGTGAGGACGGCAAGGTCTTTGCAGCGCGCGAAGAAGACTGCATCGGATGTCATCTCTGTGAGATGAGATGTCCTGATTTCGCTATTCAGGTTGAGGAATGCGAATATGTGGATATTGAAGAGGGCTCTGAAAAAAAAGGAAAAAAGGTAAAGAAGAGTAAAAAGTGAAAATAATTGACTCAGAGTCATTATCTGAGAAAATTGCGGCAGCCTATCACTCGGCCAATATCCATACCAGGCAGGAGGTCGCTGATTTTTTCAGCAGTGTCACTTCGGGAAATCCCCTTGAAGAAATGATAATCAATACAATAGAGGAAAATGGATCCATTGCATCAGGATGCAGCATCCCCCTCTGCCAGGACACAGGTATTCCCATAGTATTCATTGAAATGCCCCCGGAATACTGTCTGTCAGGTGATATTGAGGCTCTTACAGAAAATGCATTACAGAAAATCACCTACAGTAAAGGCCTGAGGAACTCCACTGTGAAATCACAGATATCCGAGCAGAGGTCTGGACTCTTCAATAGAGCGGAAATACACATCATTCCTTCACACTTGCCTCATATGCGTGTCACAGTACTGGTAAAGGGGGCCGGTTCGGAGAATGCATCTGCAATGAAGATGATGAACCCGTCATCTAAAAAGGATGATATTGTTGAATTTGTCATTGATCAAATCAGGGAAACAGGTGCTGATGCCTGTCCGCCTTATATAATGGGCATTGGAATCGGCGGCAGCTCAGAACAATCAGCATTGAGTGCAAAGATGGCTCTCACAGGACAGTTCAATGACAATGAATCCGAAGATGAAAGGTATATAGCAGGTGAGATAATGAGAGAGGGCAATGAGCTCAAAATAGGCATTCAGGGCATGGGATTGGGAAACACTTTAATGGATGCAAGGGTTAAGATAATGCCTTCGCATATAGCCACACTGGCTGTCTCTGTTGTATTCCAGTGTTTTCAGCACAGAATGGAGAGTTTTGAATTATGATAAACATACACACCCGGAGTATTGAAGATATCAGACAGTACAGTGCAGGTGAGGCAGTAATGCTCTCGGGAAGTATTGTCACAATGAGAGACAGGGCTCTGGCGAATATTGAAGCAGGCAGCGGTTTCCCCGGGCATATAACGGGTGCTGTGGTTTATCATGCAGGACCTACCAATCCCAATGAAGAGGGTATGCGTGCATGCGGTCCCACCACATCATCAAGAATGGACAAATATCTCCCCATGCTCTTTGAAAATGATGTCTTTGTGACAATAGGCAAGGGACGAACAAATACAGTGATACATAAAAAGTACAGGGCTGTCTATCTGGCAGCACTGGGCGGATGCGGGGCTTTGTACGGCAGCAGGATCAAAAACATCAAAACACTGCTGTACAGTGAACTGGGCAGTGAAGCAGTATATGCAATGGAGATTGAAAATTATCCATTGATTCTGGCAATAGATTCAAAAGGGAATTCCATATATAAAAATAGGAGTTACAATGAGTAAACTTGAGCTACTCACAGGTAATGAGGCAATAGTGCGCGGGGCAATTACCGCAGGATGCAGATTCTTCGGGGGCTATCCCATCACGCCGTCTTCAGAAATAGCAGAAGAGATGTCCCGGATTCTCCCTTCAGTGGGGGGTAAATTCATTCAGATGGAGGATGAAATTGCAGGCATTGCATCTGCAATAGGTGCATCCCTTACAGGGGTCAAAGCAATGACAGCAACAAGCGGACCGGGATTTTCGCTGAAACAGGAGAATCTGGGTTTTGCCATAATGGCTGAAATACCGCTTGTAGTGGTTGATGTGATGAGGGGCGGCCCCTCAACAGGCATGCCCACATATCCATCCCAGG
>JAXHVG010000080.1:0-4747 GCA_034189245.1 Caldifarciminota bacterium | reverse complement strand
CGATCCTCCCGGCGGAGTCAATGGGAGGAAATGCGCAAGGGTTTGACCGGCGAGCAGTCGAAGAAAGCCTTCGAGGAGCGGGAAAAACTGCCCGAGAAGGCCTGCGGAAAGTGTACCCACTCAGGGGGACATGGGTGTTTGAAACCGGCAGTAGAATGCATTACGGGGATGATTATAATACTGAGGAATTTGAGATGGAAAGAATGGAGATGCTCACAGTGAAGCCGTCAGATATTATAATTGACAGGTCCAATACAGATATATACACCATTGACAGGCTCAAGAATATCATACATTCCATAAGGAAGAGCGGCTATCCGTTCAGGAAACAGGCAACAGAGATACTGTACAGATACTTCTTTATCATAATAACACTGATTATTATTATAATAGGTTCAGCTTTTGTTATACGCATCAAGACAGACGGCATACTGTTCGGTCTTGCAATGAGCATATTCATATCATTCCTCTACTGGGGAGTGCTGCAGGGCTTCCGGTCATCAGCTGAGAACGGGTATATGCATCCGCTTTCTGCAATGCTCATACCCAATCTCTTTTTTCTTCTGGCAGCAGGCACACTCTTCTACAAAGCCCGGAAATAAATATACGCTGATATAAAAGAGTATATACAGCAGTTAATTTTTTACTTGACATTTGGTACTGTTTGGCATTATATATTACAGATGATCTTTAATTTTGGAGATTAGATATCTTCTTGAAGGGTTGCAGTCATAAACTCGCTCTTCTATTTATGAGGTAATGACCATTTTTTTACAGTATCTGATTTATAAGACAAAACCTCTTTCAAATGCTCTGGTCTTGAGGGATAATGAAATAGTTGACTAATGGATTATAAATCGTATAATCTAAAATTATATAATTATGCTTATTAGGAGGATGAATGAAACGATTATTATTTATACTATTGATACCCGTTATAGTATTCTCTGCTGAAATCCCGGATATCTATGACTATAGTCCGGTTTCAGGAGACAGAATAGATGTTTATCTGGTGGATCAGACAACATTGAAGAGCTACAGTTATTCAACATATATTGAATATGACAATAGTTTAATAATCAAGATACTGGATCTGGAAAGAAAATCACCGATGATGAACAAGGATGCAGAGAGCAGCAATAAATCGGAATACATACCATGGAAAATGATATCCGCCAAAGACATGACATTAAGAGATATTTCAAAGAAGATCAATGAAATATATGCTGATGAATATAATGTGGATACTGTCTTTGTAACAATGGGCGGATTCGGTATGATGAATAATATTGCTGTTTCCATTGGTACCGGGAAGACCAATTATCAGACATTTTACTGGGGGAAGACATTCAGATATTACATCAATGCTGTTGAAGCAAGAGTATTGGCTACAGAACTCAATGATATATATGTGATACATAAAGACAGCAAAGAATTTGATATGGTTGATCTGGATGAGATTGTCATGCCTCAGGATCAGATATTCTTATATCCCAGTCTAGTCAATGTTGGCGGCAGTGTTAATATGCCGGGCATATTCCCCTATGCTCCAGGATTTACTCCAATGGATTACATTGGAATGGCTGGAGGCATTGCTCCATATGGATCATTTTCAAAAGTGAACCTGTATGATAAAGATGGCCGCAAGGTCAGCAGGGATAGAGAAATAGAACCGGGATATTCTATTACAGTCGGAAAATCATTCATGGGAATTGCACAGGATGTCTCTATGATCGTATCAATACTGCTCGGCATTTATTCTGTATTCTCAATAACAACATCATTACTGTAAAAGGGGATATCAAATGAAACAAACATTGGAATTTCTTGTTGAGCTTATCAAGCACAGACGATTTGTTCTTCTCTCTCTTATTATATCATCAATAATAGCAATAATAATCGTATTTATTGTTCCTGTCAGTTATACATCAAGTGTTGCTATTGTTCCTCCCCGTGACAGCAAGCAATCATTGATCGGTTCACTGACATCCATATCCAAAATGAGTTCCAGTCTTAATCTGGGCGGATTCAGTGCAATGACCGTAGATCTGTATTCGGATGTATTGACTAGTGATCTTGTGACAGACAGCATTGTTTCAAAACACAATCTAAGTAAACAATGGGGCATTAAATCCATTGTCCAGACAAAAAGGAAACTCAAGAAAAAAACAAAGGTCAATATTACAACATCGCAGATGCTGACAATTTCAGTGACTGATTCTGATCCTGAATTTGCTGCTGAATTATGCAATGACTATGTGCTGTATCTCAATAAAGCGATGAATTATATTGACAAAAATAAATTGAGAAGCCAGTTGAAGACAATAAATAATCTGCTTGCTTATCAAGAATCCCATTTGAATGAATTGAAAAACCAACTTATTGCCTGGCAGAACAAGAATAACAGTGAATTGCTTGAGAGTTCCTCAATGCAGAAGAATCCCGCCATAACAATGCTTTATTCAAAATTGGCAGAAGAGCAGCTGGACTATTATATGTTCAAGCGTGACCATGCAGATGATTCAAAGACATTGCAGAAGCAGAGAGAACTGATAAGATCCATAAGACAATCCATTGATTCCACCCTTAATATTGTGAATAAGGAGCCGGGAGAGGTGGCTGATTATATCAGGCTCAAAGCCGAATTTGAAGCAGCCATTATAATGAAAGAGGAAATACTCGGTAGAATAAAATATGTAAAAGGTGATCTTAATGCTGATGAAATAGCAATATATACATTAGGTCCGGCCGGTATCCCTGATATAAAAAGTTTTCCTCCAAGAAAGATCATTGTCATTATTGTATTTCTTCTTGTGCTTATGACAGATATCCTGATTCTCGGAATAAAGTATTATTTTGAAAGGAATTATTCTGATAAACAAAAAGAAGAATTAAAAGAATCCATAAAGAGAATTTTTAATGACCCGTTTCAGCTTAAGAAGAAATAGCATATGGTTAAAAATCCTGTTATCAGTACTACTGGGTATAGTAGTATCTTTTTATGTATACAGGAATTATGTTATCTGGGGATTATCAAAGGGTTTCTTTGGAAGCTTTTTCTGGTTTATTCTCTTTACAGCATTACTGTTTGTTCTATTCCTGGATACTGAAAAAATCATAATGATCTATTTCGCTGTTTTTCCTTTATTACTCAGGCTCAATGTTACAGATATAGAATTTGTGCTGTTCAATATTACTTTTCATCCTTTTTTTATCAGCGAAATATTGCTGGTAATATTATTATTTATCAAATTTCTCATGGAAAAAAAATCATCCTTAGAAAGAACACCAAGTGTCAAGGACTTTATTTTATGGTATAGTTTGATAATAATGTCTGGAGGAGCTTTAATAGCAGGCCTTTTGACACAGTCCACTGTTTTCGGCAATATGCAGGTTGCTGTAATTTCGTCTATAGGGCAAACTGTTTTACCTGCACTCGTGTTTCTTGTTATCTATAAATCTATCAGGAAAAAGGAAACCTGCTATAATTTATTGAAAGTGGGATATTGGGCATTTGCTCTCAATGTATTTCTTGGTCTTTATACATTTGCATCAGGTTCAACTATGATTGATGTATTTACCAAACGAATGAGTTTCAATTTTTTGGGCCCCAATATCTATGCCTCTGCTGTTCAGCTGTTTGTTCCTATAAGTTTTTTCTACATATACAATTCCAATACAGCTTTCAAAAGAATATTATATTATATTGCATTTGTGATAATTATACTGTCCATGATTTTTACAATGAGCAGAGGCGGAGCTTTATCTCTTTTAATAGGATTTGTCCTTCTGGGAATAATAAACAGGCAAGCCCGCTCCCCATTGAAGAAAATATCCGCAATATTTATAATAACTATTCTTGCAGTACTTCCCTACGTAATGAAATTGTTCAGCAGATTCTTTAATATATTTACTAATTCAAGAGTTACTGAATTCAGTACTCTGATAAGAACCTCTGCATGGAAAGCATCTCTGGACGGCGCAATCAGATATCCTCTAGGCATCGGGGGCAATCAATTCCCTCTCTTATGGGCTGATATGGGCAGATTCCCGTCAGAATTGGTTCTGCACTCCCATAATCTTATGCTGGGGATATTAGTTGAATACGGCTTTATTTCATTTATATCATTTCTCGTATTTATCGGGATTATAATAAAAAAACTGTATAATGCAGCTCTGAATCTGGAAGTCAAAAAAGAAAAGCTCTTTTCAGCAACTCTATTGGTGTCAATAATTACTTATATTATAATGGGCACTGTATCTGAGGGACCAAGATGTCATCTTCGTCAAAATGGAGATATGTTTAATCATGGAATAATATTCTTCTATATATTTCTTGCTGTAGGTCTTAAATTTGTCAATTTGGTAAAAAATGAAGAAAACAGTTCTGTTGATAGCTCCGCCTAAGTCCATACATACCCGTAAACACATAGACATGCTGCAGGCACATGATTATCATGTTGTATATATAGCATTAAGGGATGAATGGAGGCCTGTTGAAGACACATATTTTGTGCCTCTGAAATACGATTTTTCCTTTAAACTGTCTCTTATCAATGCTTTCTTTAACATAAGGTCAATAATTAAGAAGGTTAGACCAAGCATAATACACGCACACTATCTTACCCCATACGGGTATTTTATTCTGCCTGCAAAATGTACAACCATTATTTCTCTCTGGGGCAGTGATATCAGGATAAAATACAGTCAATCCTCCGGATTGTTCCGCCGGTTTCTCAATAGAGTA
>JAXHVG010000008.1:0-2466 GCA_034189245.1 Caldifarciminota bacterium | reverse complement strand
AACCGCTGTATTCCATACCTTCAATCCCGAGATTCCGTGATGTCTCCTGAAACATTGCAGCCAATCCGGCCATTGTCTCTGATCTGACGCCTTTCTGCCCGGCATAGACAATTGCACCCTTTTCACCTTCCAGTGTATTATAAACATCACAGACACCTGTTAGAAGCGGATACTGCTCCCTGCTTATTGTATTCCTCAGTACATTTGTACCGGGATAATGCACTGTTTTGAAACCGAGGGATGTGAGCATACCGCAGCCAATATCAACAGTTGCACTGCCTCCCAGACCAATATACACTGTTTTCCTCTCATCATAGAATTCTTTTATAATACAGCCGAGCCCCTCTGTGGACCTCATGAGCGGGTCTGAGTCCCCATGGAGCTGCTTCAATCCTATAATATCAGCACTCTCAATGAATACAGAGGAATGATCCTGCAGTACTGACACCTCTATTGTTTCACCTTCTGCATTTACTGTGGATACAGGTACTTTGTTCAAATGTTTATTATAGAAATGCACTGTATTGAGAAAACCGTCTCCCCCGTCAGTTACAGGCAGTATATCTGACACACTTCCGCCAAACACCTTACGGACAATACTGCATAGTTCAGCTGCCTCAATTGTTCCCTTGAGCGACTGTATGAGGAAGAGTGTCTTCATCTTATCGTCTTTCTGTACCGTGCAATATTGCCGTAAACATCAACAGCATATATCATAATAAGCAGATCATTTTCACCCTTCGGCACTCTTACTGTGAATGATTCATTGCGCGAGTCAAATATCCTGTCTCCGGGTTTTGCTTGCTCATACTGTGAACCATTGACAGAATAATACGCCTCATCAATGAATGACAGTGCGTCTTCTGCCTTGAATGTCAGTGTATTCATCTTGTAATTCACATCATATATCTTAGGCGGTGTATTATCAATCATCAGTGTACCTCTATGACCGGCTGTCAGGGGATTTTCGGGATTACTGAGGGAATCATCCGTGAATAGCTCAATATCATAGTTTCCTTCTTCAAACATATCGGTATAGAGAAGAGCATAACCGGACTGCAGACCCTCACTTATGAGATATTTGCCGCGTTTGTCTGAGAGATAGAGATCACTGGTCAATCTGTCCTGATCCGGGTCATTTACATACCACTCAATATAGATAATCTTGCTGTTTGTCTTCATGATACTGACATTGTACTCGGGATAGAGCCCTGTATTCTCAACAGGCATTGCAAAGATACCTTCACTCAATGCATATTCGGGAAGCAGACGGGGTCTGTATATTTTCATTGAGTCAATCACAGGTTGCCTATTGTCAGTCCTGTAGTAAAACTCCATTTTATTCAATGAGGCATTGACCTCAGCGAATAATGCCTTGTACTGCATATACTGACCTCCGGGCAGATGTTCTGTCTTGCCCGGTTTGACGAGCATGAAGTCCGTCCATGCTGAATCGGGAAGAGGTGAATTGCCTGTTCTCATATAGAATTTAATATTGCCCTGATAATCAGGATGCATTGAATTGACATAGACAGGCTGATTGAAACTGATGATCCTTGAATCAAATTCTCTTCCGGCTGCACGGTCTCTTATAATATAGATATTGCCCGGCTGACCTGTTGTAATATACATATGCTTTCCTATTCGCTTTGCACTGAGTATATAATCACTGCTCAGTGTCCCGCAGGAGAATACATCCGAATAATCATAATACAGAATCTCCGGTGTCTCTGCCCTGAAGAGGAATATGCCGTTATTGCCCGCAGCAGCACAGATAATATAATTACTGTCTGCAATAATTGTGTCAACAGAATGATTGTCTATCTTGAGGAAGAATGATTTGAATTTGTCAGTATCCTCCTGGAGTTGATTTACAAGCACATATATGCTGCTCTTACCGGAATGAATAAAATCAATCTCACTGTTCTTCATTGAAAAGAGCATCTCCTTTTTCTCATGCCCCCTCAAAAGCCGGCCATTGCCCTCAGTGCCCAGAAGCAGATTATTATCACTATCCGATGCTATGAATGTGACATTCTTGTCTGAAAGTGCAGTCAGTTGCTTGATCCCTTCCCCATTATAGACAAACACCTTGCTGCCTGATGCAATATAGAGATTATTGTCTGCCTGATGCATTGCATTTACTGACATATTCTCAAAATTCTTCAATGTATCTACACCCTTGCTGTCTGCTGCAATAAGCAGACCCGATGGAGCAATAGCTGCAATAATTCTCTTCTTATACACCTCAGTGAGATATACTGTCTCGCCTTCAGAGAATGCGGCAAGTGTGTCACCTGTCTCAGTATTGACTATACAGGGTTTGCTGCCTGTGCCTGCATAAATATTATTGTTGAACTCTGTCAGGGAGAAAACCGGTTCTGATACATTGAAACCGTGTCTTTCAATATCAAACCCGGGGATTATGGCTTTATCTGATATAAGAACACCATTTTCCGCATTATT
>JAXHVG010000079.1:0-2973 GCA_034189245.1 Caldifarciminota bacterium | reverse complement strand
TGTACTTTGTACGTTGTACATTGTACGTGAGCGTATCTGTTCGCGATTTCATCTTGCCTTTCCCCCTCTTTCCCTGTAAAATAATTATAATTAAAACACAAGGAGGCTCTATGAGCTTTGTTTGGGATCCGGTAAATATAATCAATATCATTCTCTGCACAGTCATAGTCATAATGGGCTTTATGGCTTATAAGAGAGGAAAGAAAACAGTGGCGCTTTTTATTGCCATAGCATTCCTTATCTTTGATATTTCCCATCTGGTAACTTTCTTTGGTCTGGCAGACAGTTGGGAAGCATTTCTCATGATAATCAGAACACTGGGATATCTCACAGTTGTACTTGCAATGTATCAGTCCGTGAGGAGCGTGAAACAGAAAGCTGGAACAGAAATTTAGTATCCGGTTTTAGAATCAGACATTATCTGCAGATGTCCAGACGGATATGATACTGAAAACTCCGGTAATGGTATATTGTATGTTTACAGCAAGCTATAAATTGACTCTTTAAGAAAATTTGATATTGTATATAATAAAGATATAAATCTTAAAGAGGATTGTTATATGAAAGTGAGTTTAGATAAAATCCTTGAATCCATGGTGTTTGTAATGCAGGGTCAAGATATATACATCAATAAGAAAACACAAGTCAGAATATATGATAACATGGGTGAAATTACTAAAGAAGGTGAGCCCATGACTTATGATGAAATGTTTGATGAGATTGAAGGCAATGATGAATGGCTGTGTTTACCTACAAGAAGGGAAATCCATGACTGGGATATTATGAGACAATTCTGCGAAAGCATAAAGAATGATAAAATATGTGATGATTGTATGGATTCCATAAGGGGTAAAGGTGCATTTGCCAGATTTAAAAGATTTACCAATTATTACAATCTCAGGGAACAGTGGGATGATTTCCAGTTCAAGGCGTATAAGAAAATAGCAATTAAATGGTGTGAAGAGCATGATCTGGAGTATATTGATGATGCCGAGCACCTGTAATTTTAATAACGGGAGTACTGTATTATGACAGATGAAATATTGTCCGGCAAAATGTATATTGAAAAGATGCTTTATATTATGGAAGTGAGGAGAGGGGATAAGGAGTATGAAAACATTGAAGAGGCAAGACGGGAACTGGGGAAAATGATGGAAAGCAAAGGGGAGGACTATACACCGGCAAATAATGAGGAGAAAGCCCAACTCCTTGTATATGATGCATATGAAGAGAAAGATATTGAAAAGTACAGGCAAAAAGCACTGGATGCATTAAAATTGGATGATATGTGCGCGGATGCCTATAATATTCTGGGCAATAGCTGCACAAATGAGCCTGGTAAAGCATTAGAATATTACAATAAGGCGATTGAAGCATTTGAGAAACAATATACAGCAGATTATATTGAGAAGGAGAAAGGTGAGTTTTTTTATATAATCAAAACCAGACCGTATATACGCGCCCTGTCGGGAAAGATGATTGCTCAGGAAATGCTGGGAAATATCAGCAGCGCGCGGCAAACAGCAGAGTATATAATGGAACTCTGCCGAGCAGATCAAATGGGCGCACGCTACAGCCTGCTGGTTTATCTGATTGCTGAGAAGGACTGGGAGAATCTCGGAGCATTATTGAATAATGAACTGTTTGATGGAGAAGATTTACTTGAATTCACTTTTGCAAAGAGTATGTATGCCTATCAGATGAATGGCAAGTGCAAAGAAGCATTGGAATTTTTTACTGATCTATTATCACGGAATAAATACATTTTGAGAATACTTGTAGGTGAAATGGATTATCAGCCTGAAAATCTGGTCAATGAGTATGCCCCCGGTTCTGTAGAAGAGGCAAATCTGTTTATTCACGGCATATCGTCAATACTGGAAGAGGACAGCGAGATTATAAGCAGCTGGCTGAGGGACATGAGCGATGCCCTGCATGAGGAGAGTGGTAATGCTGATTTGAATAAACAGCGTGAAAAAGAGAAGGCCAAGAGGAGAAGAAGGAAGAGAAGAAAGAAGAGGCGGGCAACAAAACGGAAGCAGAGAAAGAAATGAAAAATCAGAAATCTCCAAGCCGTAAACAGAGAATGAACAAATTGAAAAAAGAGATCATTGAACTGTATGATATTGAAGACGGTGATCTCAGCGCAAGGCATATTATGTATACCCACAGGGCATTAATGGGCAGGGCGGAACGCCTTTTCGGCTCATGGTCCAAGGCAGTGGAGTATGCGGGATTTAATTATGACTCCATACGGAAACACGAAACATGGACAAAAGAGAAGATTATTGAAAAAATACATGCAATCTACAGAAATCGCGGAAAACTCAATACAAAAAGTATGATTTATAATCATAATGAAGTTTATCAGGCAGGAGTAAGGCATTTCGGTTCATGGGCTGACACCATAAGAGCAGCAGGTTTTGTTTATTCTGATATCATTGAACCACCCTATATGAAGACCCCCTATGATGAGAGGAGACACTGGACAGATGAACTGATAGCAGAGGAAATCCTTGACCTTTACAGTAGTGGAGAAGATATCAATTCATACCATATGCAGAGGTGTCACACTCAATTATTATATGCAGGAACAGAACACTTTGGTTCATGGAAAAATGCAGTAGGATATGCGGGAATTGATTACTCGGATATAAAAAAATATGCAGATAATTGGACTCCTGAATCAATCCTGGATAAAATCAGGGAAATGAAAAAGTCCGGTCTGCGTATGAATTATGAGAATGCTGAACGCAACAATGCTTCTGTTGTTATTAAAGCGCGGACTTTCTTTGATTCATGGGACAATGCCCTTAAGGAAGCCGGACTTGACCCTTCCAAAGAGAGGAAGAAGCAGAAGTGGAGCAGGGAGAAGATAATCAAAATGATATCCGAAAGAATGAATAAAGGTAAATCTATGAAGATGAAGGATTTACAGAAGGATAATTATCCGCTTTACAGGGTAGCCATAAG
>JAXHVG010000078.1:0-2909 GCA_034189245.1 Caldifarciminota bacterium | reverse complement strand
AAACTATCAACTATTGACTTTTTTAAGGAGTAAGATATGAAGAAAATATTGGTTTCTGTAACAGTTATTTTAATAAGCATAATGCTTTTTTCCGCAGGTACAGAGAATATTATCTCAGAACTGGGATACAGCGCAAAACTCACAGGCAAAGGAGAGACAGGATACATTTTCAATAATTCAGCATCAACTATCAAAATAAACCCCAGTCTGATGAGTTCTCTGAATAAAACGAATTTGACTTGGACACACTCAGAACTCAATCATAACCAGTGGAATGATTATATATCAGCGGGAGTGCCTATCAAAGTAAAAGGAATCAATTTGGGACTTGGCTTTTCATGGAACAGACTCTGGGTTGATGGCATACCCGTAACAGAAACAGGCGATACAATAAGCGGGACAGATTATCTTGAGATAATCAATAACGGTAATACCAATATGACAATGAATGAATACGGCATAGGATTGTCTTTTAATAAGAGCATCATTAATGCAGGACTTCTTGTAAAATACACACAGGGCAGTTTACTTGATTATTCAGTTAAAGGACTGGGTTTTGACGGCGGTATTACAATTATTAAGAATATACCCATACCAGTAATACACAGTATAGGAACAGCAGTAGTGATAAAAGATATAGGCGGAACCAAATACGACTGGAATACAGGCTACTCAGAGAAAACAGATATGATTGCAGAAGTAGGAGTGGGGACATCATTTGATATACCCAAACTCGGTGAAGAATCAATCAATCTTGAACTTGCAGTAAATAAATATATGGGCGATAACACAGATATTATCTATAAAGCGGGAGCAGAAGTATATCTCTTGCCCGTAATACCTCTGAGAATAGGATATAATGGTCAGAGTGTAACAGGTGGTATAGGTATTGAAACCGATTATATTACAGTTGATTACAGTTACAGCGGTATGCAGGAACTTGAACCGGTTCATAAGGTCAGTTTAGGACTGCTTTTCCCGTAATGGGAAAACAGTATGCTGGTAACTGGTTGCTGGTGACTGGTGAAAAGACAGTTTCAAGTTCCAAGTTACAAGTTGCAAGTAGGGGCGGTTCGCGAACCGATCGGAAAAGAGCGTGGGTGGATAAGGAGATTCCTTCGCGGATGAACAGCATGATGCCTGCACTCGGAATGACGTTTTGGTTACTGGTGACTGGAATGGAGAATGAATGTGAAGAATTATTGGAGCAGTGTAAAGTAATACCAGCAATGATTGAGGCACTAATGAATTATCTGGAGACAGATGGGAAATAAACCATCAACCATTAACCCTCAACCTTCAACTCAATTACATCTATTCATATTTACTGTAATTATAGTAATTGTTATTTCTTCCTGTTCTTATAAAACCGAGAATACCAACCCTTTTCTCATTAAATCAATTGACACTTTGTATCTTATGACAGGATATGAAGATATTGTTATTAACAGCAATACAATCAATCTCTGCGACCCTGTTGCTGGGGAGATTGCCCAGTACACATCAAGAGGACTCAATACAATTACCCTTAATCCCTATAGTCAGATAAGATTCACTGATGAACATATTCACTACATATCAGATAATGACTGGAAACTGCATATAACAGATTACTGGGGCAAAGAGTTGTCAGTAAAAGACATTCCCTCTTATAATGACTATTACTGCCCTCTCAATATGAATGATTATATAACTTTTGATCCTTCTTCAGGTGAGATATACTATAAAACAGGTTCAATAGTCAAAACCCATAATACAGACAGACAGTTTCCTTTTTATAATGATATTGACTGCAGTAACTCAATGATAGGCATTAAAGAAAATGACAATGTGTATACAATGGATTATAAAGGGCAAATCAAACATACATATGAAGTGAGTGATAACAGTAAGTTTGCTTTGACCCGGACAGGCATAATTACACTAGAAAACACCAGTACTGTTAAGGTCTATACATATTATAAGGATTCCACTGTATATGAGTCAGATGATTATTATACTGATATAGATTATGATAACTACAAAGCAGTAATTTATAACAGGCAAACAGGACAGGCAGTATTAATAAGGTTTTAACAGCAGTTCTGCTGACAATCATTGTATTCAATATCTTAATATCACAGGAGAGTGAAAACAAGGATGAATACCTTGACATAAGCGGGGTTCAGACATTTACCTATACAAGCAGGGAAATCCTGTCAGGGGAACTCGCCAACTACTACCCGTATCAGAACAGGTTTTATTCACTGGATTTGAATATCAAGGGCAAATTTGAAACAGGCGCATCCATTGAAGGATATTTTAAGAAGAGCAGCAGGATAAATGATAATGACTATATCAATATCAAGGTATATGATAAACATTATGAAACAGAGTTCGGCAATACGGACAGACTGACAGAGAGTGCATTCTACAGCAATAATAAGATAATCGCAGTAAAGGGTAAAGTGTTCAATGATAAACACTCACTGGAAGGCGGATTCGGCACACCAGAGGGCACGTATCATTATCAGTATATTGAAGGCGATAATACACAGGGACCATTCCAGCTTGATAATATACCAGTTCTGTCAATGACTGAAAAGATATATGTTGTAGAAGACGGTGTTAAAGAAGAATTGATGAATGGCAGGGATTATACCATTGACTACAGAACAGGCAGGATCACCCTTAACTTCATACTGACAGACGATAATATGCTTGAAGCAGAGTATTATTCCAGTTCCTGGACAGACCTCAGCAGAGTGGATTATGTGCTTGGAGCAAACAGCACAGCGGGACTCTTCACATTCGGACTTAATGCAGGCGGGGTTTACTTCAAAGAGGATTCATTGACTGACAGTCTGAGTGATTATATGAATGCAGAAGCCAATGCCGGGTTTGTGTATGGTGACTTGATTAATATTAAT
>JAXHVG010000077.1:0-10035 GCA_034189245.1 Caldifarciminota bacterium | reverse complement strand
CTATAATGGAAAAAAGGGGGGCTTGATGAGGCGAATTTTTTTATTAATACTCATCGCAGCATTAATTCTGATATCATGCGGGCCGAAGACAAACAGAGAAGATTTTGAAAATATTGAATGCTGTACAATACTGATAGATGGTCCGACGAATATCCGTGTGGGAGAGACAATTGTCATACGGGCTATTGCATTTGACGAGGATAATATCAGGATTAAGAACAGGCGCTATATAAATCCTGAATGGACACTCTCCAAGTCCGATATTATTGTCATTGAAGAGGTCAATGAGGATTTTATCAAATTAAAAGGTGTAAATCCCGGTAAATGCAAGATTCGGGCAATGCAGGATAAGGCGGTCAGTACAGCTGTACTGACAGTACAGTGACTTACTATTGACTGAATGATTGTTTCCATCTATTGTCATTGAGACAAAGGAGAGACAGTTGATTCATGTTTCAGGGAATAGAGCAATATACATAAGATCAGACAATGATTTTACAGTAAGGGAAAGTAATGTCTCTGCTGAAGAGATGTTCGGACCACTTGACAGAAAATTGATTGCTGTATTGGATATTTCTCCGTCTCAACCGGATATTCCCTTTCTTCTTGCATTTTATTGAAAAGAGTGCCGAACATTTAGACAGAGCAAACCCGCCTATCCCGTGGAATTGGAATTAATACTTAAAAACTATGCCTTCACGGGCAATATCAGAGAACTTGAAGCAATCATATTTGATGCAGTCACAATACATGACAAAGGCATGCTCTCCACTGAGTCTATCAAAGAGAAGATCGGCACTCGGATGCAGGATGATTATATACAGGCAGCGAGATGATATTACCCGAGTCACTTCCCACATTAAGAGAAAGGGTGAATATGCCCATTGACGAAGCATTACAAAGAGCAAAAAATAATCAGACAATTGCCGCCAAACTCCTCGGCATCTCCGGACAGACCTTCCACAAGCGACTGAAAAAACGCTGAAGGGACGGAGGTGGAAGATATCAAAGATATAACCATTATATCATAGAATATTCACCTAAAGCAGGCAATAAAAACAATTAAAAGGGTATTGACAGATAATAGTAACATGCTATAATGACAATAAGAAAGAAACAATTTACATAGGAGGTTGTTATGAGATCAAGAAGGTTGACTTTTAAGGGAGCTTATCACCATATAATGAATAGGGGATTTGATAAGATGCCCATTTTCGCCGGTTGGAATGATAAAGCAATGTTCATTGAAATGATGAAAGCATCACTGAAGATTTATAAGATGCGGATATTTGCATTCTGCATTATGGATAATCATTTCCATATTGTTATGCAGAATAATAATGAGCGAATGGGTGATTTCTTCAGGAATTTGCTGGGCAGATACGGATTGCAATACAACAAAAAACAGAATAGAGATGGGTATGTTTATCAGGGAAGATATAAGTCAACATTGATTCAGGATGATAATTATCTCAGGATGTCTGTCATATATACCTTGTTAAATCCCGAAAGAAAGGATATCGTTATCAATCCCTATGATTATCAATGGTCTAGCATCAATCTAATGTATTCAGATCCAATCTCAATCGTTGATACTGAATTTATTGAAAGTCTTTTCAATGGTAGAAAGGATTTTAATGAACACTTAAACTACTGGTCACGAAATAAAAAGCTTGATATACATCATACAAAACAGGGGGATGTGCTTGGAAAGAGATATTTTATCTATAAGGCAATGCATTTATATAATAGAAGACATCATGAAGCAGGCAAAAAGTACAATATGCGTAAGAAAGACAGATTAAAGAAGTGTACCTATCAGGAAATATGTCTCTTATACAGAAAAAAATACGGCATCAATATCAATAAATGCTCATTTATCACTGTTAGAGAGAAAAATGTCAGATTAAAATTATTAATTGACCTGAGGGAATTGTGTGGAATGTCTTACAGAGATATCATAATGAAGCCTGCATTTAGAAATCTTAAGTATAGTTCATTAGGTTCATTATATTATTATGCTAAGAATATGGATTAAGGGTCATTGAGGTGTCTTTGATATCTTCCACCTCCGTCCCTTCATGTCTCCATCAGAACCTTGGTTGTTTTCTTGATCAGGTTGGGTTTGGTGAGGACAAAGAGGGTCGCGAGTATTGGTATCTTTGTATTGCCGCGGGGTATCTTGAATTCACCTTCCTCTTCATTGTAAATGCCTGCAATAATGCTCTCCAGGGGCATGCGTTTGTCAGATGCGATTTCCGATATTGTTTTGCCTGTTATCTTTCCTTTTTCGGGTATTTCCAGTATGAATACCTCCACTGCTCCCTCTTTGAGTGAAGCAACCCTTCTGATTGCCGGTTTTTCTATACTGTATATGATATCCTCCACCAGTGTATCCACTATATTGAGTATCTTGGTGGCCCCGCTTGTCTTATAGGCATCCATATAACTCTTATCTCTCATCAGAACAATGATATCATCAATATGAAGACTCTTGGCAAGTACGGAAATAGCAAGATTAACATCATCTTTCCTAATTGTTGATATAAGCATATCAGCTTTTTCAATACCTGCGGATCTGAGAACAGATAGTTTTGTCCCGTCCCCGTGAATTGTCTCAATACCGTATTTGGCAAAGAGCTTGTCACATGCGTCCTTATCTCTGTCAATGACAACCACATCCTTCTTAAGTATGGTGATCTTGGAAACAAGTTCCTCACCGAGATTGCCTGCTCCTACAATTATTATATACATTGCTTGTCCTCCTATCTGAAAAACTTCCTGTTAAATATCAGTATCACAGGCAGGATTTCCAGTCTCCCTGCCAGCATACCGATTATATATGTTATCTTTATTATTGGACTCAGATGTATCATCTCTTCAACAGATATGTAGCAGGGGCCTATATTGCCCAGTGCAGAGAACATGCCTGAGAATGACTGCCATCCTGTGAGATTGGAGAATAGTGCAGTAATGAGCCCACCTCCAAAGAGCAGCAGCATCCACATAAAGAATATAATGCTTATTCTCTGAATCTCATTGTCTTTGACTATGAATTTGTCTATTACGAGGGGGGCACGTGTCCGTACTGATGTATTGATCTTGAATATACGTGTTTTTACGAGCTTTAATAATGCGCCTATGCGTATTACCTTCACGCCTCCGGCAGTGGAACCCGAACATCCGCCAATGACCATGAATAAGAGGAATATCTGTTTGGCAGCAGCAGCAAAATAAGCAGAACCTATGTCCCTTGTTGCATATCCTGTTGTAGTGAGTACTGAAATTGACTGGAATGCTGAATCCTTCAGATGATAGAGAAATCCGCTGAATCCTGTTGCATAGAGTCCGTCAAAATGATAGTCAATACCCGTATTGACAATCCCCGATAATGTAATTATGCTGATGCCGGCCAAGAGGAATATCCAGAAATACTTCATCTCAAAGTTCTTCCAGAGTGATTTGATATTCCCTGTCAGAACATTATAGTGAACAAGGAAATTGATTCCTCCTATCATCATGAATATCATTACTGTTATCTCAATCAGATTGAAATTACTGTAGCCAGCTATCCTGAAGTGTCCGATTGAACTGTCATGAATGGAAAAACCTCCTGTTGACAATGTGGTAAGGGAGTGTGTCAATGCATCAAATGGTCCCAGGCCGAGGAGGAATAATATCAGCATCTCTGCCAGTGTGAATCCTATATAGAGTTTCCAGAGTGTCTTTACTGTATTGAATATACCGGGATGGGGTTTTTCTCCTGCTATCTTGTGTGTCTCGGAAAAGAAGAATTTATCCACTGCAGCAGCGCCCTTGAATCCTATTAAAATAAAGACAGAGAGTATGCCGAGTCCCCCGATCCACTGTATCAGTGACCGCCACAACAATATGGAGTGTGGTAGTCTGTCCAGTCCCTGTATGAGTGTTATCCCGGTTGTTGTAAATCCTGACATTGTCTCAAAGGAGGCATCTATAAAACTCATGTCTGCAAGAACAATAAAGGGGATTGCACCGAGTATTGAAAATATTATCCATGTCAATGTGCAGATAAACATTGCATCCTTCAGCTGCATATCACCGGGCTTTGTGAATCTGTTGACTATAAGTCCGGTGATTATCATCAGTGAACCCGGGATAATGAAAGCCCTTGTCAGCAAGTCCATAATATGGGTCTCATTATAGATAAGACCTATAATAAGCGGAATAAAAAATATCAGACCCTCAAGAGCCACAAGTATGGATATATGGTGAAGGATATTCTCCATCCTTCTGATACTGTATGCTTTAATCACATCTCTATTTTACAGGAGATATGAAAAAAGTCAATTTAAGAGGTGAGCAGCCCTGAAGGGCTGCTTTTATTATTTCTTTATTGTTATTCGGCTGTTGCTTGTCACAATACTCAATGTAATATTCTTGTCACCTGCTAATGCCCTCAATTGATTCGAGTCCAGTTTATCAATAGTAAGTCCGCTGCCTTCCACCTTGATAGCCCCATTGGATGTCCTGGCATTGATTTTACCTCTGAATCCCTCAAGATTGATTTCAATGGGAGCATTGGAAGTTTTGACTGTACAATCACTGTCAGTATCGGGTATATCCGCTTTAACCAGTCCATTGGATGTAATAATCTCTCCTATACCGGCAGCATCTTTAATACTGATAGGACCATTACTAGAATAGGCTTTAACTGTACCGGAAACATTGTCTGCACTGATGGCAGCATTAGATGTCTTCATCATAATGTCTGATGTGATACTCTTTACGTCAATAGCTCCATTGGATGTCTTTATCATTTCCACAATGCAGTTGCCGGGAATCCGTACTGTGTAATTCACTGCAATATCACTGAAATTCTTTGAGGCAAAATCAGTGAAAATATCAAGTTTATCAGCAGAATTATTATATTTGAGTTCTATATACTTGAGATACTCTTTTTTACGCGCTATCTTCTGTACCTTAATCTCTGCATAGTCCTTTGACCATTGTTCAAGATTCACAGACCCGTTCTTGTTTGTCACAGTGACAATCTTGCTCTTACTCAGATCTATCTTTTCTTCAATGTCCTCAATATAGTATCCGTTCTTCGTATATATGTTTTCTGCAAAGAACGGCACTGCTGCAATGACAGCAATAATTGAAATAAGCAAAAACTTTTTCATTTTTATCCTCCGGTTCATATTGACATATTATTGATGAGCCCAATACTGATTCTAAGCAAAATCACGGGAAGTGCAAGTATTATTACAGAGAGCATTGAGAATAGGATCTGTTCTTTCACATTGTTTATTGTGCTTACTATGTTTTTCATTGTTCCTCCTTTTTATTGAATAATACGGAACAGACATGAAAATGTTACAAAATAATTGTTTTTTTATCAATTGATGTCAATATATTTGTAATGTCAAATACAAATACTCCGCAAATATCCACAGACAGGGTTCAATTACTCAATGACAGAAGCCGGTCTGATGGTAAATATGTTATACAGAGAGCATAAAGATAGACAGGTCGGTGAAGGACCCGGTATTTGAGGGTGGTGAAGATAAAGCATTGGAAGCTCTCCGGGGTTTTATGAAGAATAATATTGAATATTACAGTGAATTGAGCAATAATCCGGGAAGAGACAGTCAATCCAATATCAGTCCTTATATTCATTTCGGACAGATATCACCTCTGAAGATTGTTGACAGTGCACAGAAGAGGGACGCTCATGATTTTATTGAACAAATTCTTGAAAGAAGGGAACCGGCTATCAATTTTATCTATTACAATGATCATTATGATTCACTTGAGGGTCTCCCTGACTGGACAAAAAAAGACATTGAGAGAGCATGCAGGCGGCAAAAGGGATTATAATTATTTCTTGAAGCAATTTGAAAACAGCAGGACGCATGATAAATAACGGGATGCTGCTCAGAAAGAAATGGTCATTGCAGGCAAGATGCACGGATATATGCGTATGTACCGGGGCAAGAAAATCACTGAATGGACTGAGAACTATGAAAAGCATATGAAACAATGATATATCTCAATAATAAATATGAACCGGACGGCAGTGACCCCGATGGTTTCACGGGGGCGCTGTGGTGCTTCGGAAAACACGATAGGGCATTCATGGAGAGGCCTGTGCCGGGCAAACTGAGGTATATGAGCTCCAGTGGCCAGGAGAGGAAATTTGACATGGAATCATATAAAAAAGGTCAATTCTATTGACTTGTAGAAGAATTTTTATAAAATCTACATATATACATATTTAGGAGGAATAATGAAAAAGACCCTGTGTTTATTTTTAATGCTTTCATTCATTTTCTCCATCTGCTTTGCTGATGACTATACAGATGGAGTAACGGCAGGTGAAAGGGCTGCGAAGAATAAATCAACAACAATGTGGACTGCAATAGGCTGCGGCGGGGGATGCTGTCTTAATGGACTTGGATGTCTCGGTACCACACTTGTCGGTTTTCTGATGTCGCCGCAGGTGCCAATGAGTGCAATGGGCAAGAGCAATGAATATATGAAGGGCTTTCAGTCATCCTATGGACCCAAAGTCAAACAAAAACAGGCAATATCCGCATTCATTGGTGGTGCAATTGGCGCCCTTCTGGCAAGTACAGCTTGGGTAGTTTACTGTTTTGCCCTTGGAGGAGCAGCAACATTGAGCGGACTGTTCAACTAATGGAATAATATGAAAAAATTACTTGTTCTTCTTGCTCTTGTAATTACTATTTGCCTCTATGCATCAGAAGTCTATTTCACAGGGGATATTTCCCCTGAGGGTGTGATGAGGGTATATGAGGAGATAAAGGGCAATGCCCACGGCAGGGTTGCTGTAAAGCTGCATTTTGGTGAAGCGGGCAATGAGTATTATCTTAAACCGTATCTTGTCAAGGATTTGATGGAAGCAGTCAATGGCACTTTTGTGGAAACCAATGTGCTCTACACCTCACCCCGTCAGAAGACACTGTCACATATCAAGTTAGCCAAAGAACACGGATTTGATTTTGCACCCATTGATATACTGGATTCATCCGGTATTGATACACTGTACAGGGATGATATGCAGTACTTTGACAGGTTCTATATCGGCTCTCATATGGACAGATATGATACCTATATCATATATTCCCATTTCAAGGGCCATAAGAGCGCCGGGTTCGGCGGGGCTATTAAGAATGTTGCCATGGGACTGGGCACTGCCTCCGGCAAGCGGGATATGCATAATTCATTTATACCGCAGTATAACCCGGATAAGTGCAATCAATGCGGCAAATGTGCAGTGAATTGCCCTGTTGATGCAATAAATACCGAGACATTTGAGATTGATTACAGTAAGTGTATAGGATGCGGGCAGTGTATTACTGAATGCGTCTCAGATGCAATGACTGCACCGGATAATGTCAGAAGGCAGCAGGTCTTTCTGGAACACCTCGTGGAATATGCTTATGCAATTTCATCCCGGTACAAAACTGTATATATCAATGTTCTTGCCAATATCACGCCTGCATGTGACTGTGCAAGAAATCCCGGGTCACCGTTTATTGATGATATAGGCATACTCGCATCAACTGATATTGTTGCAGTAGATAAGGCCTCTCTTGATATGGTCAATGAAGTGTATGAAAGTGAAGATGCTTTCCTCAGGATAAATAATATCAGCGGGAACAGGCAATTGGAATACGCAGAGTCGCTCGGCCTGGGTTCAACAGAATATACGATCATTGACCTGGACAGTCAATAATCAGGAGCGTGCTTTCTTAATTGCCCTCTTGTACTGTTCAATGGTTTTGTCAATAACAACATCCCAGTCATAATGCCGGGATACCTTCTTCAATGCATTATTTGAGAGATAATGCGCCTTTTGAGTATCTATAAGCACCCCGGCTATGTCTTTTGCCAGTGTGCGGCTGTCTGCGGAATCAGTGAGTATCCCGGTAAGATTATTATCCACCACATCCCTGTATCCTCCAATATCAGAAGCAATAACAGGTATGCCGGAAGCCATTGCCTCAATGAGGACAATACCGAAGGATTCACCGCCTGTTGCAGGTGATACATAGACACTGCCTGACCTGTATAATCCGGGCAGGTCATCCTCATCAATATAACCCATAAACTCAATATGCCTGTCAACACCGGTCTCTGATGCGAGCTGTCTGTACTCACCCAGAAGCGGTCCGCCGCCTCCTGCATAGAGCTTTACATCAGGCACATCTTCAATAATATAAGGCATTGCTTTGATTAGCCGGTCAAGGCCCTTACGCCTATCCATTCTTCCCAGATATATGATGGAATGTCCCTCATTGATATGACTGAAAACAGGTCCCTCAGGACAGTACCTATCTGTATCCACTCCTACCGGAATAATTTCATAATCACCTTTGATGAAAATCTCAAAGAAGGATTGAGCTGCATGTGATATAGCACTTCTTATATCAAGGCGCTTGAAATCATTGTAGAACAGTGCATTGAATATATTCCCTGCAATATGCTGCGTGAATCCTGTTTTGATATTGTCAATCACTGAACCATTATTACTCAGTGACCGGAGGATGAAGTCCGATGCAGCCTGGAATTCACCGATAACTCCTGTGCCCGGCAGTGCATTGCGCATTGCAAAGTATGAGAGTCCGGGAGGGAAGGGTCCCGATAGATGCAGTACATCGTACCTGTGTTCCCTGAGAAATGATTTTATGCTCCCATTGAGATTACTGTCAAAAGTCATTGTGATATATGAACCATTGGCAGAAATCTTTATCACCCTCCCTATTCTGTATGCTTCATAATCATCATCGCCCCTGCCGTAAGATGTAGTGAGGATGTCTGCTTCTATGCCCCTCTTCCTCAGCCATTTCCACTTATCATAATTGAGTTTGGATGTACCTGAATGATACGGATAATACCCGTCTGTTACAAGAAGTACCTTCATTAATTTCCTTTATTATGATTTTCAAGAGCATATTGCAGTAATTTCCATTTGTCAAGTCAAACACATCCGGGGACGGTCCTTCGATTTGTCCCGTCTTCTCATCAAACCCAGTAAAAATTTATTAAGTTAAATTATGTCAAGGCTTATAGGTGCCTGAAAAAAGCATTAATAAGTGCTGATAAGGAAAGCAGTTCAAGGCATAAATGGCTGTTTTGGCGTAATTTAACTGATACATTGACATTGCATACAGTGCAGGCGCATGTCTGAAAGGATACTCAATGGGCTTTCGTGAGAAGAATCAACAAATCGAAGGACCGTCCCCAGCCGTGAGGCAATTGAGGCAGTTATTGACTGGATTTATCTTATATGTATAATTGAGGCATTACAGAGGAGGTTATTTGAAGAAGAAATTGATGATGTTCTCGTCCATTGTGGGTCAGGAGAAACTCAAAGCAGCATATATTGCCAATATTGTCAATCCGTCAATAGGCGGTTTGCTTGTCATGGGTCCCAAGGGTTCAGGCAAATCAACAATTGTGCATTCTGTGGAGGATATCCTTCCTGATTACAAGACTGTCATGGGCTGTGCATTCAACTGCATTCCGGATGAGGATTGTGATTATTGCGGTGACAAGAGCAGTAAAGACACAGTGGAAAAACAGATGAGGGTAATCACACTGCCTCTGAGCTGCACTGAAGACAGGCTTATAGGCAGTATTGACATTGAACTCCTCATGAAAGAGGGGAAAAAGCAGGTCATACCGGGAATACTGGGTCTTGCAAACAGGAATATACTGTATGTGGATGAGGTGAATCTCCTCCCTGATCATCTTGTAGATGATATACTGGATGCTGCTGCATCCCATATCAATATTATTGAAAGAGAGGGTGTTTCAATAACCCACAGGTCAGATTTCGTACTGATAGGCTCAATGAATCCTGAAGAGGGTGAACTGAGGCCGCAGATACTTGACAGATTCCCACTTGCAGTCAAGGTTGAGACAATTACAGATCCTGCCAAGAGGGCTGAAATTGTCAAGCGCAATCTCCTCTTTGAGGATGATTATAAAGCGTATCTGTCAGAATTCTCCGATCAGCAGGAA